>JASHPR010000548.1 GCA_030038015.1 Streptosporangiaceae bacterium | reverse complement strand
CCGAGCAGCGCAGCGGCGGCCACGGCCGACCAGGTGACCACGACGATCCGCCGCCTGCGGCGGCCGGGCGGGCGGTGACCGTCCGGCCGGGGCTGGCCGCCGGGTTCCGGGTGTGAGCCGGGCACCGGCTGCGAGCCGAACGTCGCGTCCTCGCCCGCGCTGGCTTCGCCGCCGGCCTGCGCGGACGGCTTGGGATCGCGGCGGTACTCCGCGATCAGCGCGAGCGCCGGGCCCGGCAGCGCCGACGATCCGAGTTCATACCCGGCGTCGTCCAGGCTGATGTCCGGCGCCAGGCGGGCAAGGACGGCCGCCGACGTCGGCCGCCTGCGCGGGTCACGCTCGAGGCACGCCCGCACGATGCCGTCCAGCTCGCCGGGCAGGCCGGCCAGGTCCGGCGGCTCGGTCGCGAGCCGCACGAGCACGTCCATGACGGTCTCGCCCTGGTACGGGGCGTGGCCGGTCGCGGCGAACAGCATCGTCGCGCCCAGCGAGAACACGTCGCTGGCCATCGTCGCCTGGCGGTTGTCCCTGGCCTGCTCGGGCGCCATGTACGCGGGCGTGCCCACCGCCCCGCGGGTGATCGTGAGCTGGATCCGCTCGGCGGCCCTGGCGACGCCGAAGTCGATGACCCGGGGCCCGTCCAGGGATACCAGCACGTTGGACGGCTTGAGGTCCCGGTGGATTAAGCCGGCTCCGTGGATCGATTCCAGCGCCTCCGCGCACCCCGCCGCCAGCCACCGGACCGCGGGCACGGGCAGCGGGCCGCAGCTGCGCACGAGCGTGCTCAGCGCCGGGGCCGGCACGTACGCGGTGGCCAGCCAGGGCACGTCGGCCTCCGGGTCGGCGGCGACCACAGCGGCGGTGAACGCGCCACTGACGCGCTTGGCGGCGGCAACCTCCTGGGCGAAGCGGGTGCGGAAGCCCGGCTCCTCGGCGAGCTCGATCTTTATGGTCTTGACCGCGACCAGCCTGCCAGCGGCGGACATGCCGAGATAGACCTGTCCCATCGCGCCGGCGCCTAGCCGGCCGATCAGGGCGTAACCACCGATCTGCTCCGGATCCCACCGGCGCAGCGGTTCGGTGAGCGCGGGCTGCGGCAATCCAGGCTCCTCCCGGTACGGGCAGGTTAGACCCTATGCCGCCGGCCTGCTTGCTGCCACCCATGCCGCGCGGTACGCCGCGGCCGGCGGCAGCGCACGCCTGCCCGCTTCGGAGCCAGCGGCCGGCCCGCGCCGGCGGTGGCGACGAGGACAAGGGTCCACGACTCGCGTGCCTTTCCGGTCATGGCAGACCCGCCGGGAAGCGATGAGCCATGACACGGAACAAGGCCCAGAAGACGGGCCACCCGCCAGCGCATGGCGGAGACCGGCGAGCCGTACAGCGTCGCCAGGCACGTGACCGAGAGTGAGCAGGCGGCGCCGCAACCGCCCGGGACCATCCTGAACGTGACGCCACGCGACGACCGCTGGTACGCACGCGTGGCCGAGGAAGCGGGCATCAGCGTCGCCGAGTTCAAGGCCCAGGAGCAGGCCGCCAGGGCGGCGGACCTAGCCGACGAGGCTCAGCGGCGCGCGGACGCCGCCCAGCGGCGGGCGGATCTGGCGCAGGAGCGGGCCGAGCAGGCGCACGAGCGGGCCGAGCAGGCGGAGGAGCGGGCCGAGCAGGCGGAGGAGGCCGCCGCCGACCGGGTGCAGGCCGCCGCCGACCTGGCCCAGCGGCAGGCCGACGAGGCGCAGGACGCCGCCGGCGAGGCGGAAGAGGCAGCGGACGAGGCAGCCGAGCTGGCCGAGGAGCTGGCCGGGGGTTCCGGCCGCGGCGAGGACGAGCTGGGCCGCCTGGTGCAAGACCGGGTCGGCAGGCTGCTGCAGCGGTTCGACCACGTCCGCGAGCGGGCCGACCGGCTGATGAGCCGCGCCGAGCAGTTCACCACCCCGGATGACGGCGAGCACGGCCACGCCGGCGAGGCCTGAGGCGGCGCGGCGGGATGGGGCCTGGCCCGGCGACCTGGCCGGGTCAGCCTCTCGGCAGCGAACCCGGCGGCGGCTGGTGCCGGCGGGCAAACCGAGGCGAGCGGGGTCTTCATTGGCAGATCTGTTGATCTGCCCGCTGATCAGTGCCACCTACGCTAGGTGGCCATGAGCGTGGAGACGTTTACCCCGGAAGCTGCGGTTGCGGGCCTGGCGCGCAGCGATCCGCACGATCCGGGCATCACCCGGGCACGGGAGCAGGGAGGTTTCCGGTACCTGGACCCGTCGGGCGCAGAGATAACCCAGCAGGACGTGCTGGACCGGATCCGCGCGCTCAGGATCCCGCCCGCCTGGGAACATGTCTGGATTTCGCCGGAACCGACGGGGCACATCCAGGTCACGGGCGTGGACAGCAAGGGGCGGACCCAGTACCTCTACCACCGCCTGTGGCGGGAGCAGCGTGACGCGCAGAAGTTCTCGCACATGCTGCGCTTCGCCAGCGCCCTGCCCGCCCTGCGGGCCGCGGCCCTGGACGACCTGAGGCACCGCCGCCTGAGCCGCGAGCGGGTGGCCGCCGGCGCGGTCCGGCTGATCGACCTCGGCCTGTTCCGCATCGGCGGTGAGAGGTATGCGGAGCTGGACCACCACTTCGGCGTGACCACGCTGCAGAAGCGGCACGTGCGGCTGACGCGGGACGGCATGATGTTCGACTACCTCGCCAAGGCAGGCAAGGAGCGGACGATCGTCGTCAGGGACCCGGTCGTGCTGCCCACCGTTCGGGCGCTGGCCCGCACGGACAACGACCTGGAGGCGCTGTTCTGCTACGAGCACGGCGGCGGCTGGCAGGTGCTGCACTCCCACCAGGTGAACAACTACATCGCCATCCGATCGGGCGGCCACTTCACCGCGAAGGAGTTCCGCACCTGGAACGCCACCGTGCTGATGGCCCTGGTGCTCGCGGCCGCGGGACCGTCGCCCAGCCAGCGGGGCCGCCAGCGGGTCGTAACGTCAAGCGTCCGGGAGGTGGCGCGCTGGCTGGGCGACACCCCCGCGGTGGCCCGGGGGTCATACATCGACCCGCGGCTGATCAGCCGGTACGAGTCGGAGGGGCAGCTGCCGTCGATCCCTGTGCTGCCGGCCGTCCTGCCGGCGTCGGCCGAGGCCGAGGCCGCGGTCGCCGCGATCCTGGCCGATTGGGGCGAAAGCCCCTGATAAGTCCCGCGGCACCGGATCGCGGCGGGCTGCTGGCAAGCTCTTCTGGCGTAAGGAGTGGAGTGCTGCGTGAACGCCGAAGTAACCGTCGCACCTGCCCGGCCCGAGCACTGCGCGGCGATAGGCGGGTTGCTGGACGAGCTAGACCGTTTTTACGGCGCGACGGTGGTGGAGCCCGCCCCGCGGCGGATGAAGCACGTCGAGGAGGCGCTGTTCAGCAGTCCGCCGGCTGCTTACGCCCTGCTCGCCTGGGAGGGTGGGCGGCTGGCCGGGTTCGCGTCCTATTCATTCCTGTGGCCTGCCGCTGGCTCCGCCCGCTCGTTGTACCTGAAGGAGCTGTATGTGGCCCAGGCGTGCCGTGGGAAGGGGGTCGGCACGCTGCTCATGGACGGGCTCCGGCTGGCCGCGGCCGAGCATGGCTGCAGCCGGGTCGAGTGGACCACTGACGACCACAACCCAGGGGCCATGCGATTCTACGAAGCGCTCGGATACCCGCCGATGCCGTCAAAGGTCTTCTACCGGCTGGAGGGAGACCAGCTGCCGGGATCACGGCCGGCGGTTGCCGATGCCTGACCTGGGCATGCTCCGCGAGTTCCTCGGCGGCGGTCGTGTCGACGCCGCCGTGTTCGCGCTGCGGCCCGACTACCGCGCGATGCTGCTGGCGGTCGGCGGGGTCGTCCCGGGCCCGAGCGACCAGGCCAGCGAGGGGGTGCTGCAGGCGGCGGAGGCCGCAGCCGGCGAGGCGCTCCGCGGCCGGCCGGTGGACCAGCTCCCGCACGTGGCGGCGTGGCGGGAGGCTTACCGGGCGTTCGGCGCCAAGCCGCAGCGCACCCGCAACAGCCTGGAGGCGCTGCTGCGCCGTGCGGCGTCCGGGCTGCCCCGCGTCAACCGGCTCACCGACCTCTACAACGCGGTCTCGGTGCTGCACCAGATCCCGCTCGGCGGGGAGGACCTCACCCGCTACACCGGCCCGCCGAGGCTGGTCCGCGCCACCGGCGCGGAGCCCTTCGACACCGTGGCCGACGGCATCGCGGTGATCGAGCACCCCGACCGCGGTGAGGTGGTGTGGTGCGACGACGCCGGCGTGACCTGCCGGCGCTGGAACTGGCGCCAGGCACGCCGCACCCAGCTCGGCGACCACACCACCGCGGCGCTGTTCATCCTCGATGCGCTCGGCCCGGTGCCCGACGAGGCACTGCACGCCGCCGCCGACGACCTGGTCGCCCACCTGGCCCGGCTCGGACCCGGCATCCGGGCCGCCCGCCGCCTGATAGCCGCCGGCGCGACGCCCGGTGAAGGAGGCTGACTTGCTCATCCACCCGTGGAACGCCGCGGAAAGTGCCGTGCATGACCGTCGCTCTCGCGGTGCAGGCCAGGGGCCGAGGCAGCGGGCGAGTTGGCCTGTAGGCCGGGTCTTGTGCTGGTAGCTCGCTGACCAGAGCAAACGTACGAATTCATACTCTGGTCTGCTGATCGAGGTCCCGTCAGTTCTCAATGATTCTGAGCAGATCTCACTGCGATGTGCCCCCGATGTGCCCCCGGTGATCTTGAGCTGATATAGCTCATAGCCGTGGCTGAGTTCATGACCTGGTACCACGGTACGCAACGTGGCCTCGCTGCCGGCATCGCTGCGCGAGGTCTACATGCGAAAGCCTACGGCAGCGACTACCAGGGCTTTGGTGTTCCCTATCACGTGTTAGCTCGCGACCAGAGCCAGGCGCTGGTGGTCGATGTCGACACGGTCATTACATTGCACGTCCCCTACCGCGAAGCGTATGAGTATCTGACCTGCCTGGACAGCTCGTGCTGGTGTCAGGGCCTGATGTCGGGCCTTAGGAAGGCATTGCCGGTGCGGATGATCTACGCGATCGAGGATGCCTAGCTTAGCTTCATAAGCTGCCGCGTCCGAGTAGAGCGCGCACTTCCGGTGACGGTTCCGGTACCTGGGACTATGGCCGTGAGCTGGGATTCCGCTGCGCATCGCTTCGCGTCGTTTGCCGGTGCCGAGCAGTGTCCGCGAACGCCCGCTTGGAGCACTGGGCAGCGAGCCGGTTCAGCGCGGCCAGCGCCAGGCAGGTGCCGGTGCGGCTGGACGTGGCTTGGCGTCGCCTCATGTCTGTGGTCGTTGGCTCCCCGTCTGGCTCCCCGGAATCTCGTTAGCAGGGCTAATGATTGCGTGATCAGCGCCGCGCACCAGCCCGATGCAACTCCAGCCGACAACCTCACCCCGGTCTGGCGACCGGGCCCGTGCGCCCGCCGATGCAACCTGCGGCATGGCATGGATCTTCCGAGTCCAGGAGTAAATTCGGAGCGCCCGAGGCCTTTTGATGCGATTGGTCTTTCGTGAAGTGGCTCGCCAGGGACTTCACGCTGGAACGCCGCCGTGGATAGCGTCAGGGAGCCTTCCGCGTCTGAGTTCGTGCACCAGATCCCGGTGAAAATCCCCAGCCACCTGACGGATACGTTGATCACCCTTCAGGAGGCAGGAGATCATGCAGGACCCGGGAAGAGGATCTGCCCCCAGGTCGTCCCGCAAGCCCAGGAAGCGGCTGGCCCCGGGCGAGAAGTACGAAGTCTTCTTGCAGGTGCTCACCCAGCAGGCTCGACAACGCCCGCGACGCCAGGGTTGCGGCCCGCCGCGCCCCACGACAGGATCACCCATGAGCCCCCGTCAGTGGCCGGGTATTACACCCCAGAACTGGTGCATTTTGTCAGACGCACCTCGCCTCTAGTCGTGACATGTGGCGGTCGACGTCTGGATCCCGTACCACAACAGGATCGTCAGAGAGGTACTGATCACTCAGCACGGCATCGCCAACTGACCCAGATCAAAGGGCCGGGGGTCTCCGGGCCTGGGCATATACGACTGCCGCTCCAGCTCGGCGACATGAGCGCTTGGCCTTGCAACGTGGTGCAGGAGTTAGCGCGGATTTCCGCGTAGCTGGTTGGGCGCAATGGCCGTGGCGTGCCGCGGCGCCGGTGCCTGCTGTGACCTGGGGTTGTGTCGCGCACGCCGGCCTGGCCGACGGACTCTCTTGCGGCTATCTCGCTGTTAAATGACACGATTGTAATTCAGGATCCCGCCTTGGCCGCTGACGTCCCGGCAGATGCGTTCAGCGAAATCCCAGGCCAGCAGCATTCCGCGGAGTCCGGCGTGTCGCCAGGCGGCCCAGCAGCAGATCTGGCACAATCGCCGTATGACAGCCGGATCGCCACAACGAGAGGGAGCGGAGGCGTTCACCGCGCCGGAGCTGGTGAACCAGCGCCGCTACGAGGCGCTGCGCGCCTACTACGTCGACGGGCTGTCGTATGTGCAGGCAGGGGAGCGGTTCGGCTACACGCGCTGGGCGATGGTCGACCTGGTCCGTCAGCACAAGGCCGGCAAGCTGGAGCTGTTCGCGGCGGCGAAAAAGCCCGGCCCGCCGCCCGGGACGGCGCCGGCGAAATACCGCGCCCGCGGACGAGCGGTCGAGCTGCGCCGGCAGGGCCTGTCCACGTACGAGATCTCCGCGCGGCTGGCCGCCGAGGGAACCCCGCTGAACCGCACCAGCGTCGCGGAGATCCTGGCCGAGGAAGGGTTCGGGCGGCTGGTCCGGGGCCCGCAGCCGGAGGAGAGCATCAGCCCGGCAACCCCCGGACGCGACACCGGCCTGCCCCGCGCCCAGGTGCCCGGCTTCGCAGCCTGGCCGGCCCGGCTGGAATCGACGCGGGCCGGGCTGCTGCTGGTGCTGCCCGACCTAGTCGCGCTGGACCTGCCCGCCCTGGCCGCATCAGCCGGCTACCCCGGCACCCGGGTCATCCCCGCCGTCAGCTGGCTGCTGTCACTGCTGGCGCTCAAGCTGACCCGCACCCGCCGCGTCAGCCACGTGGATGACCTGCTGGCCGACCCCGCCGCCGGGCTGCTGGCCGGGATGGCGGTGCTGCCGAAGAAATCCGCGCTCACCGACTACTCTTACCGGCTTTCCCACGACCACCAGCACAAGTTCCTGGCCGCCCTGGATACGAACATGATCGGCGCCGGGCTGGCCAGCGCAGACCAGGCGGTGTTCGACCTGGACTTCCACGCCGTCATGCACTGGGGGCACGACCCGGCGCTGGAAAAGCACTACGTGCCGACGCGTTCGCAGCGCGCCCGCAGCGTGCTGACCTTCTTCGCCCAAGATTCCGGGACGCACAACCTGGTCTACGCCAGCGCTGACATCTCCAAGGCCACCCAGAACCGGGAGGCGATCGCGTTCTGCGACCACTGGAAGCAGGTGTCCGGTCACGACCCGAAGATGCTGGTGATGGACCAGAAGGTCACCACCCACGACGTGCTCGGCGAGCTCGACGGCCGCGGCGTCAAGTTCCTGACCCTGCGGATGCGCTCGGCGGCGCTGATGCGTCACATCAACAGCCTGGCCCCGGCCGACTTCAAGGCCATCACCCTGGACAGGCCCGGCCCGCACAACCGGCCGCGCGTGCACGAAGACAAGGCCGTGACGCTGACCGGCTACCCCGGCAGCGCCCGCCAGCTGGTGGTCACCGGGCTCGGGCGCGACGAGCCCACCGTCATCATCACCAACGACCAGGACGCCACGATCCGCAACCTGGTCAGCCAGTACGCCCGCCGGATGACCATCGAACAGCGCCTGGCCGAGGTCATCCGCTCCTTCTGCGCCGACGCCCTCTCCAGCACCGTCAACCTCAACGTCGACCTGGACGTCATGCTCTGCGTCCTGGCCCAGGCCCTGCTCGCCGCGCTGCGCGCCCGCCTGCCCGGCTACGCCTCCGTCACCCCCGACACCATCCAGCGGCGCTTCCTGGAAACCCCCGGCCAGATCATCACCTCAGGCGACGTCATCACCATCCGGCTCGAACGCCGCGCCTACTCACCCGTCCTGCGCAAAGCCGGCCTCCCCGACACTCCCGTCCCCTGGCTGGGCGGCAGAACAGTACGCTACGAGATCACCTGAGGTTGCGGCGAACCTCCTGCGTGGAAATCGGCGTTAGCAGGCCGGGACGCCCGGCCGGCAGCCTCGGTCCTGCCCAGCATCGGGGGCTGGGTACCGGATGGTGCATGGGTCAGGGGCCAGTAGGGTTGTTCTGTCTGCTGGGCACGCCCGGAGGGCCGCCTGGTGTACGTGCTGGTGTACGTGCGCCGCGCGCGGGGTGACAGGCTGGCCAGAGCACTTGCGGGAGCGGC
>JASHPR010000547.1 GCA_030038015.1 Streptosporangiaceae bacterium | reverse complement strand
GTAGACAAGCCGGTTCTCGAACACGGTCTCGTGCAGCACCGACATGCCTTCGGCCTGGGTGAACAGGACCATCAGCGGCTGCTGCCAGTCGGTCATGAACCCGGGATGGGTGTCGGTGTGGACCGCCGCGGCCCGCAGGCCGTTGGGCGCCGACGCGGTGATCCACTCGTCGGTGATGTCGAACCTGGCGCCCATCCTGGCCAGGGTGGTGATCGCGGTGACCAGCCGGTCTTGCGGGCAGCCGTGCACGCGGACCTCGCCGCCGGTGATCAGCCCGGCCACGAGGTAGGAGAACGCCTCCAGCCGGTCTCCGGCGAGCCGGGTTGTGGCGCCGCGCAGCCGCGGCACCCCCTCGATCACGATCCTCCGGTCAGGGCTGAGCTCGATGTGCGCGCCCATCCGCTGCAGGAACAGCGCGAGCTCCACCACCTCGGGCTCGGTTGCGGCGCCGCGGAGCACCGTCTTCCCCTCGGCCAGGACGGCGGAGAGCAGCACGGTCTCGGTCGCGCCCACGCTCGGGTACGGAAGGTCGATGCGCGCGCCGTACAGCTTGCTCGCCCGGGCCGAGATCCCGTGCGGCCCGATCTCCACCTCGGCGCCGAGCGCCTGCAGCGCCGCCACGTGGTAGTCGACCGGCCGCCGCCCGATCGGGTCGCCGCCGACCAGCGGCACGAACGCCTCGCCGGTCTGGTGCAGCAGCGGCCCGAGCATGAGGATCGGGACCCGGTTCAGCCCGGTGAACGCCTCCGGGACCCGGGGCTCGATCACGTCCCCCGTCACGATCGTGATCTCGGCGTCGGAGCGGACCACGTGATACCCGATGGACTCCAGCATCGCCGCCGTGATGTCGACGTCGCCGACCTCGGGGACGTTGCGCACGGTGCTCGGCGCATCACCGAGCATCGCGGCGACCATGTGCTTGGACACCGCGTTCTTCGACCCCCGGACGCGGATATCTCCGCGTAGCGGACCGGACGGCTCGACCTGCCAGGTATCGGTCACGCTGTTCACTGTACGGGCAAACCTCCCAGCCGCGTGCCTGCTGGGCACCAGGGCGGGCGGTTCTTGCGCTGGCGGCGAAAGCGCCCTTGCGGGCGGCCCGGCTGCGGATACTGTGACCTGGCGGGCCCGTCCGCACGCGGGCCGGCGTGCGCCCAGAAGGGAACGGCGATGCTGGAACCGGCCGACATCGGCCCCGGGAGGCGCGGCCAGATGCCGGAACCGGCCGTCACCGGCCCCGGGGGACGCGGCCAGAGTCCCAGGCCGCTGCTGCGGACGATGCTCGGCGCGGCCCTGCGCCGGACCCGCCGGGAGCAGGGCCGGACCCTGGCGGACGTGGCCAGGGTCGCCAGGGTCTCGATGCCGTACCTCTCGGAAGTGGAGCGCGGCCGCAAGGAAGCCTCGTCCGAGGTCCTGGCAGCGATCTGCGACTCGCTGGGCATCGACCTGTCCGACCTGCTGGCCGAGGTCTGGCGCGAGCTGGCCGGCCGGCGCACCCGCCACGCCCGGTTCGAGCGGGCCGACCGGGTGGCGCGGCTCGGGTCCATCGGCGGCGAGCGCAGCGCACCGCAGCAGCGCGGCCAGGCCGGCGTCCCCAGGTGCCTGCTGGCCGCTTAGCCCGAAGTTCCCCCGGGGGAACTTCGGCTTAGCCCGTCAGGCGCGGGGCCGCCCCGGCCCCGGCCACATCGGCCAGGGCCTCCCTGCGCGTGGTGATGACCTGGTCAGCCAGGCCATAGTCGACCGCCTCCTGCGCGTTCAAGGTCATGCTCCGGTCGGTATCGCTGCGGATCTTGGACACGGGGTGGCCGGTGTGCCGGCTGAGGATCTCGTCGAACTCGGCGCGGACCCTGGCCACCTCCTTGGCCTGGATGGCCAGGTCGGGAAGGGTCCCGCGGGCCTGGCTCGACGGCTGGTGCAGGAGCACCTTGGCGTGCCGCAGGACCGAGCGCTTGCCGGGTGCCCCGGCGGCGAGCAGCACCGCCGCGGCGGACGACGCCTGGCCCATGCAGGTCGTGGCCACGTCGGGCTTGACGAACTGCATCGTGTCGTAGATCGCGGTCAGCGCGCTGTACGTGCCCCCCGGGGAGTTGATGTAGAGCGAGATTTCAAGGTCGGGGCTGGCCGACTCCAGGTGCAGCAACTGGGCCATCACCACGTTGGCGACGCCGTCGTCGATCTCGGTGCCGAGGAAGATGATCCGCTCGGCGAGCAACCGCGAGTAGATGTCGAAGGCCCGCTCGCCGAGCGCGGTCCGCTCGACCACCGTGGGGATCGTGTACTGGCTCATGGTCACAGCCCCGCGGTCTTGCCCACCCCGGGGCGCACGTCGTCGAGCCGCTCCACGATGTGATCGATGATCCCGTAGTCGCGGGCTTCCTCGGCGCTGAACCAGCGGTCCCGCAGGCCGTCCCTGGCCACCGTCTCCTCCGGCTGGCCCGTGTGCTTCGAGATCAGCTTGGTCATCATCGCCCCGGTGCGCTCGAGCTGCCCGGCGTAGATCTCGACGTCCGCCGCGGTGCCGCCGAACCCGGCCGAGCCCTGGTGCATCAGCACCTGGGCGTGCGGCAGGCTGAACCGCTTGCCCGCGGCCCCGGCGCAGAGCAGGAACTGGCCCATGCTCCCGGCCAGGCCCATGGCCAGCGTCCGCACGTCGTTCGGGATCAGCTGCATCGTGTCGTAGATCGCCAGGCCCGCGGTAACCGAGCCGCCGGGTGAGTTGATGTACAGGCAGATGTCGGTGCGCGGGTCCTCGGCCGACAGCAGCAGCAGCTCGGCGCACAGCCGGTTCGCCACCTTGTCGTCGACCTCCGTGCCGAGCACGATGATGCGCTGGAACAGCAGCCGGGTGGCCAGCTGGTCGTCCAGCATTCCGGCGTTCACGGGTTCCGCAACGGCGGCCTGCATGGTCTCTCCTGGTCTGCTTCCGGGCCGGCGGCCCGGCCTCTCACCCCCAACCATGGGCCGCCCGGCGGGACACAGCCAAGACAATCTGCCGACGGCAGAGGAACGGCACGGCGCCGCCCCGTGGCAGGCTGGTGACATGGCGACCAATGCTGCTGACTCTGCGCACCGCGAGGTGACCATCGAGCGGATCGCGAACGGCGCGTTCGCGGCTGTCAACAGCCGGGGCGGCCGGCTCACGTTCGGCACCGGGAACGGCACCGACTTCACGCCCACGGAGCTGCTGCTGGCCGCGATCGGCGGCTGCACCGCGATCGACGTGGACATCCTGACGACGCGCCGGGCCGAGCCGGAGAGCTTCGAGATCCGGGTCGACGCGAACAAGGTCCGCGACGACGGCGGCAGCCGGCTGACCGACATCGAGGTGACGTTCCTGATCTCGTTCCCGGGCGGCGAGGCCGGGGATGCGGCCAGGGCGATACTCCCGGACGCGGTCAAGAAGTCGCACGACCGGCTCTGCACGGTCGGCCGCACGGTGGAGCTCGGCACGCCCATCACCCCCCGGGTGGCATAGCCGGCCGCGGCCGGGTCACCGGGCATAGCCGGCCGCGGCCGGGTCACCCGGGCATAGCCGGCCGCGGCCGGTCACCCGGGCATAGCCAGCCGCGGCCGGGTCACCCGGGCTGCGCCGGCTGCTGCCCGGGCGTCTTAGCCGCCGCCGTCCCTGCCACCATCCTGCGGAGCTCGGCGTAGTCGTAGGCGGCCTCGGGGTGGGCGCGCACCGCCGCGTCGACCTTCCTGGCGTCCTCGCCGACGAGGATCCGCCACGCCCCCGATCGCACCCCGTCGAGGATCACGGTCGCCGCTGCGGCAGCGCTGAGCGGCGCCTTATCCCGGAAGTCAGCGTTCGCGCGCGCGAGCATCCGGCGCAGGTCGCCGGGTGACGCGCCCTCGGGCAGCATGCCCGCGCGGATCAGCGCGGCCTGCGCGGCCGGCGGGATCACGTCCGCCACCTGGGCGTCGCTCATCTGCTCCAGCTCCGGCAGGCCATGCGCGCGCAGGCTGTTGGCGAGGATGTCGGTGCCCACGTGCCCTGGCATCACGACGGCGACACGGACCTGCGGCGCGTTCGTGCGCAGGTCCTCGATGAGCGCCTCGGAGAAGCCCTTCACGGCGAACTTGGCGGTGCTGTAGGCGGTGTGCGGCATGCCCGGGCCCAGCGTCGCCCAGAAGCCGTTGACGCTGCTGGTGTTCACCAGGACGCCGTCGCCGCTGGCGATCAGCAGCGGCAGGAACACGCGGGCGCAGTAGTACACCCCCCACCAGTCGACCGCGAACGTGCGCTCCCAGTCGTCCCGGGAGTCCTTGACGAAGCTGCCGCCACCGCCGATGCCGGCGTTGCTGAACACCAGGTCCACGTGATCGCGGGCGTGCTGCTCGAGCAGCTCCTCGCGGAACCGCAGGACCTGCGCCTCGTCGGAGACGTCGCACGCATGGCCGGTGACCCGGACCCCGGGCGGGGCGGCCGCCCACGACGTGGCCGCGGTCACCGCGACGGCCTCCGCGTTCAGGTCGCAGGCGGCGGCCGAGCAGCCCTGCGCCGCCAGCTGGCGGACAAGCTCGCGGCCCATCCCGGAACCACCGCCGGTCACCACCGCGAGCTTGCCCGCGAACGAGTCCACGGCCACGATGGTTACCTCGTGTGCCACCGCTCGTCAACGGCCCAGGGAGCCTGCACCTCGACGACCCGCCGGGCGGCGTGGTTCATCTCCGCCACGGTCAGGCGGATCTGGTGCCGCGCCCTGCGCAGACGCCCGGCGCTGGCCGGCGCGGCCTGGTGTGTCATCGTGGTCTGGGCTGCCCCGTGGATGAGTTGTGCGGACATCGCCCTGTCCCCTCTGCTCGGACCTGGCCGGCTTCCCGGCCCTCAGCCACAGGTTCGCGCGCCGGCCGGGCCCGCGGCAGGGATGGTTTTACCCCTCTCCCCGCCGGCCAGGGCCGGGGTGGAATCACCCACACCGCCCGGTGACCGGCGGCTGCCCGGCGAGAGGCGTGCTTGGGACCCGGGCCTGGTCAGACCAGGCCGGCGCTGAGGGCCAGGCGCGTGAGGTCGGCGCGGCGCCGGCATCCGGTCTTGTCCCGGATCCGGTCCAGGTGCGAGCCGACCGTGCGCACGCTGATGTACAGCCGCGCCGCGATCTGCGCGTCGGTGTGGCCCTGGGCGACCAGCGTCACCAGCTCGCGTTCCCTGGGGCTCAGCTTCCCCCAGCCCGTCGCCGCCCCCGGCGGGGGCGGGCTTTCGCCGGTGAGCATCAGGGCGTACTCGGCCGCGGTGGGAAGGCTCATCGCCGCGCCACGCTCCTCGGCCGCCCGCGCCTGAGCCGGCCCGAGCGCCTGCCGGGCCTCTCGCAGCGGTTCCTGGCGCTGGAACCAGCCCTCGGGAAAGTCCGGATGTGACGGGACCGAGAACCCCCCACGCCCCTGGAGCGCGACCACCGCCGCCCACAGCGTGACGGCCTCCGCGCTGCGCCCGGTCCACGCACACAGGTACCCGGAGCAGTCCAGGTCGTCGAGCACCCTGGCCCGTGAGCCGGTCCGCAACGCGGTCTGGAGTCCTTCCCGCAGGTGCGCCGCGGCGCTGGGATAACGCCCTGCGATCAGGTCGAGAACCACCATCTTCTCCAGCAGGTTCCCCAGGCTCCACAGGTCGCCCGCGTCCCGGGACCCGGCCAGCGCCGCCGCGCACACCCGCTCGGCGCCGGCCAGGTCGCCGGCCGTGATGAGCACCGTCGTCATGATGTGGCCGCACGTCCGGGCCATCGGGCCGCGCCGGCCGGCCGTGATCTGCTCCGCCCGGCGGGCAAGCTGCACGGCGCCGACGCGGTCGTCGGCGACGCAGGCGACCAGGCCGAGGACCGCCAGGGCCAGCGCTTCGGCGAGCGGTTTATCGCCCTCCCGGGCGAGGGCCACGGCGCGGCGGGCATCGTCGGTCGCCTCGAGGATCCGGCCCATGGTCAGCAGCGTCGCCGACCGGGCGCTCAGGCACCTGACCAGCGGAAGAGACGGCCCGCGGTCTTCGATGGCCTCGCGGACCGCGGTGAAGTGGCGCAGCGCTCCGGCCGGATCGGCCGAATCCAGCGACGCCTGGCCGAGCCAGGTGTGCCCGAGGCACCACGGGTCACTGCCTGCGGCCGCGCGGCCGACGGCCTCGCGCAGCACCGGCACCTGGCCCGCCAGCCGGCCCCGGACCTGCCACCACCACGCCAGGGCCGCCGCCAGCCGCGGCGCCACGGCCGCATCGTGCTCCATGGCCCACTCGAGCACGTGGCGGAGGGTGGCGTCCTCGGCGTCCAGCCACCGGCCGGCGGCCACCTCGCCGTCACCCGCCAGCCGCGCCATGGCATCCTCTGCCACCCGCAGCGCGTACCCGGCCAGCGCGGCCGCTGCGGCGTCGCCCTCGCCGGCCTCGGCCGACAGCGCCGCCCCGTAGGCGCGCAGCGTCTCCAGCATCACATACCGGGACCGGCCATCCGGATCGGCCCGCGGCGGGACCAGCAGCGAGCAGTCCACCAGGTGCAGCACGGCCGACCGGGCACCGGCCCCCGCCACCGCCTCGGCGCCCTCCAGCGTGAACGGCCCCGGGAACACCGACACCGCACGGAACACCCGCCGCTCCCGTTCATCCAGCAGCCGGTAACTCCACTCCACGGTGGCCGCCAGCGACCGCTGGCGGGCCGTCGCGAGCCGGTCGCCCGCCTCCAGCAAGGTGAACCGGTCATCGATCCGGTCCAGCAGCTGCGCCGCGCCCAGCGCCTCGACCCGGGCCGCCGCCAGCTCGATGGCCAGCGGCATCCCGTCCAGCCGGGTCACCAGCCGCGCCACCGCCAGCCGGGTCTCGTCGTCCAGGGCGAAACCCGTGTCAGCCTGGCGGGCCCGGTCCGCGAACAGCGCCACCGCCTCGGAGCCCCCCGCGGCCGCCGGGTCACCGGGATCGGGCAGCGTCAGCGGCCCAAGCCGGTGCCGCGCCTCCCCCGCTATCCGCAGCGGCTCCCGGCTCGTGGCCAGCACCCGCACATCATCGGCGCCGAGCAGCAGCCTGCCGCACAGCTCCGCCGCCGCGCCGATCACGTGCTCGCAGTTGTCCAGCACCAGCAGCAGCTGCCGGCTGGCCAGGGCGCGGGCCAGCGCATCGGCCGCCCCCACCCCGGGCAGGTCACGGACCCCCAGCACCGTCGCCACCACGGCCGCCACCTGCGCCGGGTCCCGCACCGCCGCCAGTTCCGCCAGCCACACCCCATCGGCGAACCGGCCGGCCGCCCGCCTCGCCACCTCGCCAGCCAGCCGCGTCTTCCCGGCCCCCCCGGGCCCGGTGACCGTCACCAGCCGGTGCTGGCCCAGCTGGCCAGCGATCTCGTCCACCACCGCGGCCCGGCCCACGAAGCTGGTCAGCGCGGCCGGGAAACCGTGCATGGGCCCGGCCGCGTCGGCCACAGCAGACCGCTCCATAGCGGTTACCATAACCGCGGCTCGCCGGCGCGGCACAGCCCAGAGCGGGCGGGCCCGCCCCGGCCCGCCGTGCGGCAGCCCCGGCCGTGCCTCAGGAGTAACGGACCGGGAGCTTCTTGACGCCGTTCAGCCAGCCGGAGCGCAGCCGCTCCGGCTCCCCGGCCAGGCGGATGCCCGGCATGTGATCGGCGATCGCGTTGAAGATCAGTTCGATCTCGAGCCTGGCCAGGTTGGCCCCGATGCAGAAGTGCGCCCCGCTCCCGCCGAAGCCCAGGTGCGGGTTGGGGCTGCGCAGGATATCGAACCGCTCGGGATGGTCGAAGACCTCCTCGTCGAAGTTGGCCGACCGGTAGAACAGCCCCACCCGCTGGCCCGCCCTGATCTGCTGCCCACCCAGCACGGTGTCGGAGGTCGCGGTGCGCTGGAAGACGGTCACCGGGGTGGCCCAGCGGACGATCTCGTCCGCCGCGGTGCCCGGGCGCGATGCCTTGAACAGCTCCCACTGGCCGGGGTGGTCGAGGAAGGCGAGCATGCCGTGCGATATCGCGTTGCGGGTGGTCTCGTTGCCCGCCACGGCCAGCAGGATCACGAAGAAGCCGAACTCGTCCGGCGAGAGCTCGCCCCCGTCCACCTGGGCGCTGACGAGCTTGGTGACAATGTCGTCCCTGGGGCACTGCCGCCGGTCCTCGGCCATGGTCATGCTGTACCCGATGAGCTCGGCCGCCGCGGCCTCGGGGTCGCCGGTGTACTCGGGGTCGTCGTAGCCAACCATGTCGTTCGACCAGTCGAAGACCTTCCGCCGGTCCTCCTGGGGAATGCCGATGAGTTCCGCGATCGCCTGCAGTGGCAGTTCGGCGGCCACGTCCGTGACGAAGTCGCCGGCTCCCTTGGCGAGCGCGTCCGCCGCGATCCGCTCGGCTCTTGCCGCCAGGGCCGAGCGCAGGCCCTTGATGGCCCGCGGGGTGAAGCCACGGGAGACGATGCCGCGCAGCTTGGTGTGCTGCGGCGGGTCGATGTTGAGCATCACGAACCGCTGCACCTCGATCTGCTCCCGGCGAGCGCCGTCCTGATGCCGGATGATCGCGGTGTTCTCCCAGGTGGAGTAGTTGTCGGTGTCCCTGGAGACCGCCACCACGTCGGCGTGCCTGGTGACCACCCAGTAGCCCTCGTCGTCGAAGCCGCCGACGCCCCGGGGCTTGCTGTTCCACCAGACGGGGGCCGCGCGCCGCAGCTCGGCGAACTCGTCCATGGGCAGCCGGCGGGAGTAAAGGTCGGGGTCGGTGAAATCGAAGCCCGGCGGGATGTTGGGCTCAGCCACGACGGCCTCCGCTAGCACTCGCCACTGAAACGTGTTCTAGTTTGATTGAACCACGCACGGACACGTTCTGGAATGTCGGGCAGCGGCCGGTTCGGCAACACGTTCTACCATGAAGGCCGGCGAGCGCAGAGGAGCTGACGGTGGGCGACGCGGTGATCGTGGAAGCGGTCAGGACCCCGATCGGCAAGCGCGGCGGCGTGCTGGCGGGCCTGCATGCCGCGGAGATCCTCGGCTGCGCCCAGCGCGGGCTGCTGGACCGCGCGGGCATCGATCCCGGAGAGGTGGAGCAGGTGGTCGGCGGCTGCGTGACCCAGGGCGGCGAGCAGTCCGGCAACGTCACCCGCACCGCGTGGCTGCACGCCGGGCTGCCGCATCATGCTGGCTGCCAGACCGTGGACGCCCAGTGCGGCTCGGCGCAGCAGGCGGCGCACCTCGTGGCCGGGCTGATCGCGGCCGGCGCCATCGAGACGGGCATCGCCTGCGGCGTGGAGGCGATGAGCCGGGTGCCGCTGGGCGCGAACATCGGCGCCGGCGCCGGGACGCCGAAGCCCGCCGCGTGGGACATCGACCTGCCGAACCAGTACCTGGCGGCCGAGCGCATCGCGCAGCGGCGCGGGCTCGGCCGCGACGAGATCGACCGGTTCGGCCTGCGCTCGCAGACCCTGGCGCAGGCCGCCTGGGCGGAGGGGCGGTTCGCCCGCGAGGTCGTGCCGGTCACCGCGCCGGTCCTGGACGCCGAGGGCCAGCCGGCCGGGGAGACCCGCACGGTCGACCGCGACCAGGGCCTGCGCGAGACCAGCCTGGAGGCCCTGGCCAAGCTCCGGCCCGTGCTGGACGGCGGCCTGCACACGGCGGGAACGTCCTCGCAGATCTCCGACGGCGCCGCCGCGGTGCTCCTGCTCGACGCGGGGCGCGCCGCCGAACTCGGCCTGCGGCCGCGGGCGCGGATCGTGGCCCAGTGCCTCGCCGGCGCCGAGCCCTACTACCACCTGGACGGGCCGGTCACGGCCACCGAGCGGGTGCTCAAGCGCAGCGGCATGGTGCCCGGCGACATCGACCTGTTCGAGGTGAACGAGGCGTTCGCCTCGGTCGTGCTGTCCTGGATGAGCGTGCACCAGCCCGATCCCGGCCGCGTCAACGTCAACGGCGGCGCGATCGCGCTCGGCCACCCGGTCGGCAGCACCGGAGCCCGCCTGATCACGACGGCCCTGCACGAGCTGGAGCGGCGGGACGCGAGCACCGCCCTGATCAGCATGTGCGCCGGCGGCGCGATGGCCACGGCCACGATCCTGGAGCGCCTGTAGCCATGCCGCTGCCCGAGGCGTTCAGGGGTCGCGCAGGATGGCGTTCAGGGCCCTGGCCGTGGACGACGCCGGGGCCGCCTCGAGGCACAGGCGGTCCATCACGGCCATGTAGTGGTCGACGGTCTCCCGCTTGTCCAGGTACAGGGCGCTGGCGAGCTGCTCGAGGTAGACGACGTCGGGCAGGTCGCGCTCCGCGAACCGCAGGATGCTGAACGGCCCGCCCGCGGCGGCGTGCGCCCCCGCCGCGAACGGGATGACCTGGATGGTCACGTTGGGGCGCTCGGCCGCGTTCAGGAGGTGCTGCAACTGGCGCCGCATGACGCCGGGGCGCCCGGCGGGGCGGCGCAGCACCGCCTCGTCCAGCACCGCCCACAGGTGGGCGGGCTGGGGCCCGGTAAGCAGGGCCTGGCGGGCCATCCGCAGCGCCACCCGCTGGTCGATCTCGGCGGACGGGGCGGTCTCATGGCCGAGCAGGGTGATCGCCCGCGCGTAGTCCTCGGTCTGCAGCAGGCCCGGGACGAACTGGATCTCGTAGGCCCGGATGCTGGTCGCGGCCTCCTCGAGGCCGATGTACGGCTCGAACCATGCCGGCAGGACGTCGGAGTAGTCATGCCACCAGCCGTGCGCGCTGGCGTTGCGGGCAAGCTGCAGCAGCGCCGCGCGCTGCTGGGAGTCCGTGATCTCGTAGAAGGTGAGCAGGTCAGCAATGTCGCGGTCCTTGAAGCTGACCCGCCCGGTCTCCAGCCTGCTCATCTTCGAGCCGGACGCCCTGATCACCTCGCCGGCGTCCTCGAGGGTGATCCCCCGCTCCTCGCGGAGCCGCCGCAGCTGCGCGCCGAGGAGCCTGCGCGGCACCGTGGGCCCGCCGCCCGGCGGCGCGCCGATGCGGCGAACCGGATGGCGATCGCCGTAGCCGGAGTTCCTCTGGGGCCCAGCCGCGACCATGTGCCCTCCACCCGGCAACTCGACCACCGCAGTGTCCCATGACGCACACGATTGCGCCAGGGTCCTGGCGCTGGGGCTGGTTTAGGCCGCAGGCCCCGCCGTGTTGCGAGACGATGCCCGGGTGCGCCGTGTGCCGCGGTGCAGCAGGTGCGCGGGACGGTGGGGGGTTGATGGGGGAATGCGGCGGGCGGCGAGCATCAGGGACGGCCGGCGGAAGCTGCGCGTGCTGGCCGGCGTGCCGGTGATCCTCGCGGCGATCGCGGCCGCCGGCGTCTCCGCCCCGGCGGGCGCGGCCACCGGCATGCCTGACCCGGCCGCCGGAGCCACGGCCGCGGCCTCGCCAGCCACCTGCCAGCACGCGTTCGTTCCCGCGTACCCGTGGTCGTCAAGTTTCTGGGCGCAGGCCATGGACAGCAAGCCGGCACCGGGCGTCATGATTCTCAACGTCACCGGCACCGGGGCCGGGACCGCGCCGGTCCCGCATTTCCAGACCCTGGTCAGGCGCGCCCACAGGAAGGGCATCACGGTCCTCGGCTACTCGTCGACCGGGTACGGGCAGCGCCCGGCCGCGGAGGTGGAGGCGGACGCCAGGAACTACAAGGCCTGGTACAAGGTCAATGGCATGTTCCTTGACCTCACGGCCAACACGGGCGGCGAGCTTTCCTATTACCGGAAGCTGGCCGCCTATATCCGCGCGGTCGATCCGGGGTCGGTGATCTGGCTGAACGTCGGCGCCTACCCCGCCGAGGGCTATATGTCTGCCGGGAACGTCGTGGTGGCGTTTGAGGGCAGCTACGCCGGCTACCGGCAGCTGCGGGTTCCCGCCTGGACGGCGCACTACAAGCCGGCCAGGTTCGCCGACGTGATCTACGCGACGCCCGCGTCGGACCTCGCGGCTGCGGTCAGGCTGTCCCGGCAGCGCAGGACCGGCTACCTGTACGCGACCAACCTCCCGGGGTCACCGGATCCCTACAGCGCGCTGCCCAGCTACTGGGCGAGCGAGGCGGCCGCGCTCGCGGCGGGCTGCCCGGCCGCGCCCGGCTAAGCCGGCACCGGCTGCCAGGCCGCCGGGTCCCCGGGCGCGGCGGTGAAGTCGTGCCGCAGCCCGTCCGGTGACAGCGCGACCAGGGAAACCGAGGTCGTCCCCCAGGTCCGCCCGCCGCCGAGATCGCGGCGGACGATCAGCGCCCGCGGATCCCCCGGATCGAGGCCGTCGCCGTTCATCAGCGGCAGCCAGGCTCCCCAGGCGCGCCGGACGGGGTCGCCCGGGCGCGGGTGCGGACGGCCCGCGGCGCGGAGCCGGGGCAGGAAGTGAGCGATGCGGGCCTGCTCGTGCTCGCGGGCATGCGGCGAGTCGCCGCCCAGCCCGCTGTTCACGACGATGTGCAGGCCCGCGGCCAGCTCGCGCTCGGCGAGCCGCTCACCGTCCCAGCTGTACAGCACGGCCCGTCCCGGCTCGGCGCACAGCAGGTGGAACGGGTCGAAGTCCGCCAGCCCCGCTTGCCCGAGATTCGCGTGCCCGGCGGCCAGCAGCGGCAGCGTGCCCCGCGAGCGCCGCGATCCTTCCGGTGCCATCCGCCCGCGGCCGTTCAGCACGCAGGTCACCCGCTGCGCCGCGGGCGCCACCGCCAGCCACGTCCCCCCTCCCTGCAGGTCCAGCCCGCCGGTAAGCCCGGGGTGATCCGGCCAGTGCTGCGCGGGGGGCCGCCAGGCACGGTCGGCAAGCTCGTCCCGCACCCCGGCCAGCAGCAGCTGGCCACCGGGCTCGACGCTCACGATCGCGGTGCACATGCCTCTATTGGACCGCAGACCCGGATGCTGCGACGATAAGGTGCCCTCGCGCGGGCATCGGGAAGGCGGTGGCGGATGGAGATCAAGCGGCTGCACCTGGCGCGGCTGCGCGGCCCGGACGGCCTGGAGTGGCCGGTGCACGGCTTCGTGGTGACCCACCCGGGCGGCGCGGTGCTCGTGGACACCGGCGTCGGCGGGCCGGACAAGATGCTCAGCGACTGGCGCGTGGTCAACCGCTCGGCCGCGGACGCTCTCGCCGAGCACGGCATGTCCCCGTCCGACATCGATCTGGTGATCAACACCCACCTGCACTTCGACCACTGCGGGCAGAATGCCGTCTTCCCGCACGCCGCGTGCTACGTCCAGCGCGCCGAGCTGGACCGGGCCAAGCGCGAGGCGCCGGAGCTCTGCGACTGGTTCGGCTTCATGAACGCCAAGTTCGAGCTGCTCGACGGGGACGCCGAGGTGCTGCCGGGCCTGTCCGTGATCACGACTCCCGGGCACACCGCCGGCCACCAGTGCGTGGTCGTCCAGGCCGGCGATGGCGCGCCCGACCTGCTGATCGGCGACGCAGCGTACACGCCGCGCCAGTACCTCGGGCCGCCCGGCGAGGACCTGCCGTCCGGCCAGGCGAGCGACCTCGCGGCCTGGCAGGACTCGCTGCAGCGGATCCGGTCCACCGGTGCCGCCCGGGTGCACTTCTGCCACCACACCGACGTGATCCACGCCTGACGCCGGCTTGTCCGCTGGCATGGGAGACCGGGCATGGAGCCCCCTGCGGAGAGGGCCGAAACGGCCGCTGCGCACCAGGTCTCCGCGGTTACCGACGGTACGATGCGAGTTGTCAACCCGGCTGCCGGTTCGCTCCGGTGGCCGCCGGGATGGGTGAAGGCGGCGGTCATGATCACCGGGATCGTCGGCCCGGTGGGCGCGGTTGCGGCGTTCGGGGCCGCGGATCGCCGGGGCAGCCGTGTCCCGGCCGCGGTGCGGCGCGCATCGGCATGACGCGGACGGCACGGTGGCGGGCCGGTGTCCGCCGGGCCTGGCCGGTCGCTAAGTACGTCATCGGGCTCGGGCTGGCGGCGCTCGCTTTTTACCAGCTCGCCGGCCATAAAAGCGAGCTCAACGAGGCGAGCGCCGCGCTGGGCCACCTGCGCTGGGAATGGGTCCTGCTGGGAGCCGCGGCCGAGGCCTGGTCATTCCTCGCGTTCGCCCTGCTGCAACGGAAGATGCTGAGAGCCGGCGGGGTCGACGTGGCCGTCGGCCCGATAGCCGCGATCACACTCGCGGCCAACTCCATCACCAACTCGCTTCCGGCCGGCTCGGTTATCGCGCCGGTGTACTCGTTCCGTCAGTTCCGGCGCCAGGGAGCCGACGAGGCCCTTGCCGGATGGTCTGTGGTGGCGACCTTCGTGGCGGAGTCGGTCACGCTGACCGTGCTGGCCGCCATCGGCGCCTCGGTCGCCTACGCCAAGGGAGCGAGCCTGGACCTGGTCGGCGTCATCGTGACCGTCCTTGTCCTCGCCATCGTCATGGGGGTGGTCTTCGTCCAGAAGCGGGTGCTGGTGCGGACGGTCTCCGCCGCGCTGCACCTGTGCCAGCGGCTGACCAGATGGCCGCGGGGCGAGCTCGCCGCCCACATGGACCGGATCATCCTCAGGCTGACGGCCGTCCGCCTGTCACCCCGCCAGATGGCCGGCGCCGTGCGGCTTGCCCTGGCCAACTGGCTGCTGGACTGCGGCTGCCTGGCCCTGTCGTTCCCGGCGGTGGGCGCAGGGGTGCCGTGGAAGGGCCTGCTGCTCGCCTACGGCGCCGGCCAGCTGGCCGCGAATCTGCCGATCACCCCTGGCGGCCTGGGCGTGGTCGAGGGCAGCCTCACCATCGCGCTCGTGGCCTACGGCGGGTCCGCTCCGTCGACGGTCGTGGCCGTGCTGCTCTACCGGGTTCTCAGCTTCTGGCTGGCTCTCCCGATCGGCTGGGGGGCGTGGACATGGCTGGCGTTGACCGGCCGGCCACACCCACGGCCCATGCCCGCCGCAGCCGTCGATCCCGCTCCTCCCGGCACTGCCGGGACCGGCACCGCCGGGACCGGCACCGCTCGGACCGGCAGCGCTGGGACCGGCACCACCCCCGCGGCCGCCGCAGACCCCGCCGACAGCGAAGACGGAACCTCCCCGGCGGTGGACCGATGACAGCGCTGCGCCGGCCACTGGCCCTCGTCCTGGCCATCGCCGTCACCGCCGCCGGAGCAGGGGCGTGCGGTGCCGGGCGCAACATCCTGGGAACGAGCACCAGCCCGTGTTTCTATGCCCTGCCCGTGGCCAAGCAGGCGGTGGAAGGCCGCGGGTCGCTGGACGGCGTCCGGCTGGTCGACGTGGCCAGGCTCACTGGCCGCGGCGGCCGGGCCCTGCGTCAGCTGCTCGACCAGCTGCCGATCCCGCCTTCCCATGAGGTCTGCCTGGTGGCGTACTCCGGGAGCTACATCCTCGACCAGGTCGAGCTGCCCTTCGGGCCAGTCCCCTCGACGCTTCCGGCCCGCTATGCCATCGCGGTGGTGACGATCCCGGAATCCGCGCTGCTGGGCACCTTCCTGACCCAGCGCGAGCCGCTGAGCTTCAAGCATGAGCACCTGGGCTTATGACCAGGTCTGGCCGGAATGCCGTGTCACCAGCGGGGCGGGAGGCTTGCCGGGTATGCCGATCTCGATTCCTGACCTTGAGGAGGCCGCCGCGGGCGGCTGGCGGGCGCCGGAGCAGGCCAGGCTCGGCCGCTGGCTGCTGCGCGCAGCCTGCGGCTTCACCGGGCGCGCGAACAGCGCGCTCGCGATCGGGGATCCCGGCATGCCGCTGGCCGACGCGGTCGCCGAGGTCTGCCGGTGGTACCAGGCGCGCGGCCTGCCCCCGATGGTCGCGGTCCCCTACGCCGTCAACGAACCGCAGACCAGCGCGGTGGACAGGTTCCTCGCCCGGCGCGGCTGGCCGGTGCGCTCAGCGGCGGCGACCGTGATGACCGCCACGCCGGCCGCCGTCGCCACCGGGACCGCGGAGGCGGCGGCGGCCGTGCACGTCGGCGTGGCGGCCGAGCCTGATGACGGCTGGCTGGAGCTGTACCGCCACCGGGGCCGGAGGCCGCCGCCCATATCCCGCCGGCTGCTCATGTCCGCCCCATGGCAGGCGTTCGCCTCGGTCCGCGAGGCCGGCGGCACCGTCGCCATCGGCCGCGTGGCCGTGGCCGGCGGGTGGGCCGGCCTGACCGCGGTCGAGGTGCACCCGGGCCAAAGGCGCCGCGGGCTGGGGCGCGCCATCACCGGCGCCCTGGCGGCGGCAGCGGCACGGCACGGCGCCGCAGGCCTGTACCTGCAGGTCGAGAACGACAACGCCGCAGCCCGCGCCCTGTACCGCCAGGCCGGCTTCGCCGACCACCACGGCTACCACTACCGCGTCGCACGGGGGGCAGCCTGAGCGCGTCCGGGCGTTCCTGATCGTGATCCGCCGGCCGCCGGGCCAGGCTGCTGCGTCGGGCACGGCTGGTTCCTCCCTGGTCGCCACCGTCGCGGGGTTGGCGCCACACCCGATCGTCGTCCGCCCGCCGGGCGGCGGAAGCGCTGGCCCGGCCTTCTCCGGCCGGCTCAGCCCTTCTGCTGCAGGGTGTAGCGCACCGTCTGCACCCTGATCAGGCCGTCGCGGAAGACGAACGTGTCGATGCCGTCCTCCACGCGGGTCTTCGCCGAATCCGCGGCCCACTCCAGGAACAGCACGTCGCCCTCGTAGATCTGGGTCTTCAGGTCCCACGCCGCGTCCGGCACGTCGGCGAGCAGCTGGGTGAACGCCGCCCGGATGCCGTCCTTCCCGCGCAGCACCCCGGCGGGCGTGATGAACACGGCGTCGTCGCTGTAGTCGGCGACGATCTCGTCAAGGTCGCCTGCGCCGAGCGCCTGGGCGTGGTGCGAGAACACTTCCTCGGGCGTGCGTGCCATCGCGATTCCCCTTCGTTGCTGGGCGGGTTCTGCAGTCGTCATCATTGCGCGCGCCGGAGGCCAACGGGTGCGCGGTCACGGATGCTGGCTGCTGACCGGCACCGCCGGTCAGCATGAAGCGTAGTCGCTGCAGCTTTCCCGGCAGGCACGGCCCGCCGCGCGCGTCAGTAGCTGTCGAGCCAGTGCGCCAGGAAGCTGGAGCCGCGGGCGAACAAGCCGGACACGCTGTCCAGCTGGTAGGTGCCGGTGGCGTCGAACATCTCGATCTGGGTGGGGCTGGGGCCCGTTGCGATGGTCCCCCTGACCCCGTTCGCGGTCTCCACGGCGCCCAACGGATTCCAGGTGCGGAAGAACGTGAGCGGCGCGATGCCGATCGAGAACGCCGGCCGCTCGGCGATCCACTCCACGCTGTCGTTCTCGCAGGTTGTGCACGACTGCACGGTGGAGAAGCTGTTCGCCGGGTTCCTGGCATCGGTCACCGACAGCGTGTAGGAAGTGCCGAACCGCCTGACCGACGCGCTGATCAGGTCACCGGGCTGCACCGTGGAGCCGA
Source organism: Streptosporangiaceae bacterium (assembly GCA_030038015.1). Lineage (GTDB taxonomy): Bacteria > Actinomycetota > Actinomycetes > Streptosporangiales > Streptosporangiaceae > JASHPR01. The sequence goes on along the minus strand of JASHPR010000547.1, from coordinate 11,029 downwards.
CTACGGTCAAGGCTGCCGGGTACATTTCCCACCAGGTGTAGTAGTACGCCACGCCCTCGAAGCAGTACGCCAGCGTGCCGTCCTGCTCCACGGTCTGGTTGTCGTAGCCGTCGAGCCCGACCCAGAACGCGGCCAGTTCCTGCTCGGGGGTGCAGGCCGTGGCCGGCTGCGGCCAGGTGGCGGAGACGGCCGTGAAGGTGCCCGGGGTGGAGACGTCCGCGTACCCGGACCAGTTGTAGCTGCCCACCGTGGTGGTGCCGCTCCTCCCGGCCCTCAGGTCCGTCCCGCCCGGCCGGACGAGCTGGACGCTCGGCTTGTACCCCGCACGCAGCAAGCGGGTCAGCGCGATCCGCGCCTTCGCCGACAGTTCCGCCTTGCTCACCGTGGCGACGTGCGCCGGCCGTGCTGCGGCACGGCCGGCGGCACCGAGGCTCACGGCGGCCATAGCCCCGGCCGCCATGGCGAGGGCGGCAGCGGAACCGATCACCATCGCGGCAACTCGCGGTCTCTTCACCTTCATGTGCGTCTTCTCTCTCCGGGAGATCGGTGACGCGTGACCCGTTAAGGCGCGCCGCCGCCCATCAGTGATCTGGCCAGCCGTGCCATTCCAGCCTTTGCCGAAGCGCCGTTAAAAATGGGAGCTATCAGAAAGTTAAGCCCTCATTTCGCCCACGGACAAGGCCCAGCCCGGTGCCCGGCGGCTGCCGCATGCCGCCCACGCCGCCCAGGGCTGCGGCGGCACGGCTGGGAGGCTGCGGCCGGGCGGCGGGGGGACTTTTACTTCGGACGGGCCATTTTTGCGCCCGTTATGCCCGGATAGCGGGCACCGAGCGGAGTAAAAGACGGAAAGGATCTCCCGCGGCTGCGGGTTCGCAGCTGGAAGATCACATCCAGTCGGCGTGGCGGGGCCAGGCGAGCAGGGTGTCCACCACCTCGGGCGGGCCTTCGGCCGGGGTCCTGTCCGCGGTCACGGTGTACCGGCCGCGGTAGAACAGCAGCGGCAGCCCGCCGCGGACCGCGCCGAGCTCAATGACCCGGCCGACGACGACGTAATGATCCCCGGCGTCATGTGCGGCCTCCACCTCGCACCCGGCCCAGGTCAGCACGCCATCCAGCACCGGGTCTCCGGACGACGACGGCGACCAGCGCACGCCCGCGAACTTGTCCGCGCCGGTGGCCGCGCTGACCCCGAAGATCCGCGACAGCTCCCGCTGCCCGTCGGTGAGCACGTTCGCGCAGAAGTGCCCGGCTCGCTCGATCCGCGGCCAGGTTACCGACGTGCGGCTGGGGCAGAACAGCACCAGCGGCGGCTCCAGCGAGACCGCGGCGAACGACTGGCAGGCGAACCCGACGGGCTCGGTCTGGTCGGCCAGGGCGGTGATGACGGTGACGCCGGTGCAGAAGTGACCCAGCACCTGGCGGAACCGCCGCGGTTCCGGCTCGGACCTGGCCGGCGTGACGTGCGGCCCGGCGGTCAACGGACGCCCGCAGTGCCAGCCGGGATCATGCCTGCAGCTTAATGCCCGCCGGGGGCGGCGAACCGGTGCCCCCACAGGCTGATCGCGGTGGTCTCCCTGCTTATCCACGTCGCGTCGTCGACCAGCCTGCCGCCGGTGCCGTACTCGATGTCGAAGCCCCCGGGGGTCGCCACGTAGAACGACACCATCAGGTCGTTGGCGTGCCTGCCCAGCGTGGCGCTGATAGGCGCGCCGCGCCTGGCGCACCGGTCCATGGCGCGGCCGACGTCGTCCAGCGCGGCCACCTCCACCATCAGGTGCACGATCCCGGCGGGTGCGGGGAATGGCGCCAGCGCGAGCGAGTGATGCCGCGCGTTGCAGCCGAGGAAGCGCATCCACAGCGGCGGGCCGCCGGCCGGCTGGCCGAAGAGCTCGGGCGCCATCCGCATCGAGTCCCGCAGCCGGAAGCCGAGCACCTCGGTGTAGAAGCGCAGCGCAGCGTCGCTGTCGGCGGCCGGCAGCACCACGTGGCCCATGCCGAGGGCGCCGGTGACGAAGCTGTTCCCGTAGGGGCTGACCGCCGGCCGGTGCTCGAGCGCCGCGCCGCAGAAGACCTCGAGGGCGTTCCCCGAGGGGTCGTCGAAGCGCAGCATCTGCGCCACCCGGCGCTCGGCGAGCTCACCGCCGGTGCCCGGCTTGACCGCGACGCCGGCCTCGTCGAGCGCCCGGCCGACCTCGGCAAGCTCCGGCTCGCCCGGCACCTCCCAGCCGGAGGCGAGCAGCCGGTCCTGCTCCCCCGGCACGATCACCAGCCGGGCGGGGAACTCGTCCATCCGCAGATACAGCGCACCGGGGCCGGGGCCGCGCCCCTCGACCATGCCGAGCACCCGGACGCCGAACTCGCGCCAGGCCGCGACGTCGGCTGACTCGATGCGCAGGTAGCCGAGCGAAGCGATCGGTGTCATCGCCTGCCCCCTTCCAGGAAGCTGATCGCGAGCCGGTTGAACTCGTCGAACTTCTCCAGCTGGGCCCAGTGCCCGCAGCCGCCGAACACGTGCAGCTGGGCCCGGCGGATCTGCTTGAGCGCGACCAGCGCGCCGTCCAGCGGGTTCACCCGGTCCTCCCGGCCCCAGATCAGCAGCGCCGGCTGGCGCAGCCGGTGCGCCTCCCGCCACAGCAGCCCGTCGTCGGCGTGGGCCGGGTCGTAGAAGGACGCGCCCATCGAGGCCATCGCGGCCAGGGCGTCGGGGGCGCTCGCGGCCCGGTACCGCTCCTCCACCAGCTCGTCGGTGACCAGCCGCTGGTCAAAGACCATCGCGGAAAGGAACGCGGCCATCTTCTCCCGGGTCGGGCCGGGCGGCGCCGCGAACTCCATCAGCCGCCTGATGCCCTCGGTCGGGTCGGCGGCGAAGACGTTCAGGCCCAGCCCGCCCGGCGCCATCAGCACCAGCCGGCCGGCCCGGTGGGGGAAGCGCAGCGCGAAACGGACGGCGGTGCCACCGCCCAGCGAGTTGCCGACCAGGTGCACCTGGCCGATGCCCAGCCGGTCGAGCAGGCCGGCCAGGGCGCCGGCGGCGAACGTGAAGTAGTTGCCGGCCACCGGCGGCTTGTCCGACCGGCCGAACCCCGGCTGGTCGACCATGATCGTGCGGAACCGGCCCGCGAACACCGGCAGGTTGCGGCCGAAGTTGCTCCACGCCGACGCGCCGGGCCCGCCGCCGTGCAGCAGCACCACGGGCGTGCCCCCGGCCGCGGTGCCGTCCTGGCCGGCCGGGGCCGCCTCGTGGTAGTGCAGGCGCATCCCGGCCGCATCGGCGTAGCGGCTTGTCGCGGCGAAGTCGGCCGGGGCCAGCATGATCGGGCCGGCTTCCGTCAGATCATCCCGTCGGGCTGGATGCGCAGGCCGAACTCGCCGCGGCCGAACATCGACAGCGCCCGCTCCGGGTCGTTGATCGCGTGCACCCGGCCGGCGTGCGCGTCGCGCCAGAACCGCTGGATCGGCGTGCCCCGGCGCAGGGCCCGGCCGCCGGAGTTCTCGAACAGCCGGTCCACGGCGCTGATCGCCTGGCCGGTGCCGCGCACCTGGTCGCGCCGGACCCGCAGCCGCAGCGGGAGGGGGATCTTCGTGCCGGCCCGGGCGTGCTCCATCAGCTCCGCCATGTTGCGCTCGAGGGCCAGCCACGCCGAGTCGAGGTCGGCGGCGGCCTCGGCCACCCGCACCTGCGCGTGCGGGTCTTCGGCCGCCTTCTGCCCGACGTAGGAGGCCCGCACCCGCTCCCGCTGGTAGTCCACGTGCGCCTGGTAGGCACCCGTCGCCATCCCGATGATCGGGGTGGTGATCGCGTAGGAGAACAGCGACCCGTACGGCAGCCGGTACAGCGGTGCCGGGTTGGCCTCCTGGCCGGGACAGGAGCACCGGAACACGTCGTTGAACGAGAGCGAGCGGTGCTCGGGCACGAACGCGCCCGACACCACGATGTCGTTGCTGCCGGTGCCGCGCAGCCCGACCGTGTCCCACACGTCGTCGATCGCGTAGTCGCTGGCGGGAAGCAGGAAGGTGCGGAAGTCGGCCGGGTTGCCCTCGTCGTCCTCGGCGATCGCGCCGAGCAGCACCCACGTCGCGTGGTCACACCCGGACGAGAAGCTCCACCGGCCGCTGAGCCGGTGCCCGCCGGCCGCGGTCTCGGCCTTGCCGGTGGGGGCGTAGGACGACGACATCCGGGTGCCCGGGTCGCTCCCCCACACCTCCTCCTGCGCCTGCAGCGGGAACAGGGCCAGCTGCCAGGGGTGCACGCCGACGACCGAGGCCACCCAGCCGGTGGACCCGCAGGCGCTGGCGATGAGCCGGACGGCGGTCAGGAACGTGACCGGGTCGGCCTCGTACCCGCCGAACCTGGACGGCTGCAGCAGCCGGAAGAACCCGATCTCGGCCAGCGCCTTGACCGACTCGGCGGGCACCACGCGGGCGTCCTCGGTCTCCTGGGCCCGCTCGCGCAGCACCGGCAGCAGACCGCTGACCCGAGCGACGACGGCCTGCCCGACGTTCTCGCCCACCAGCTTCCTCCCGACGCGTCCGCCGACGGTACCCCTAGATTAGAACATGTTCTAGTCTAGGGGGTAGCGGCTGAGGACGGCGGGGCAGCGGCCAAGGGTGCACGGCGGCTGAGCATGGAGGCCACATGAACGACCGGCACGGTGCCCGGGGCATCATCGCCGGCCCGCTGCCGGCCAGGTTTGCGCGCGGCTGGCACTGCCTGGGCCTGGCCGAGCGGTTCCGGGAGCCGGGCCCGCACGCGATCGAGGCGTTCGGGACCAAGCTCGTGGTCTTCGCGGACTCGCGCGGGCACCTGAACGTGCTCGACGCGTACTGCCGCCACATGGGCGGCGACCTGACCGAGGGGGCCGTCAAGGGAGACCAGGTCGCCTGCCCGTTCCACGACTGGCGCTGGGGCGGCGACGGCAGGTGCGCGCGGATCCCCTACGCCACGCGGGTGCCGCCCGCCGCGCGGACCAGGTCCTGGCTCACGCTCGAGGAGAACAGGCAGCTGTTCGTGTGGAACGACCCGGAGGGCAACCCGCCGCCCGGGCACGTGACGATCCCCCGCATCGACGGCGCGTTCTCCGGTGAGTGGAGCGATTGGACCTGGGACTCGATCCTGGTCGACGGCGCGAACTGCCGCGAGGTGATCGACAACGTCGTGGACATGGCCCACTTCTTCTACATCCACTTCGCGTTCCCGACATACTTCAAGAACGTGTTCGAGGGCCACATCGCATCGCAGTACCTGCGCACCAGGGCGCGGCCGGACATCGGGACCGGCTCGGGCGGCGATGGCACGCTGCGCTCCGAGGCCTCGTACTTCGGGCCGTCGTACATGATCGACCGGCTGTGGCACGACTACCGCGGCTTCACCACCGAGAGCGTCCTGATCAACTGCCACTACCCGGTCACGGCCAACTCGTTCCGGCTGCAGTGGGGCGTGATCGTGAAGATGCTGCCCGGCCTGTCCGGCGCTCAGGCCAGCAAGTTCGCGGCCAAGTTCGCCGACTTCATCGGCCTGGGCTTCCGGCAGGACGTCGACATCTGGACGCACAAGACGCGCGTGGACAACCCGCTGCTGTGCGCCGAGGACGGCCCGGTCTACCAGCTCCGCCGCTGGTACGAGCAGTTCTACACCGACGTCGGGGACATCAAGCCCTACATGGTCGAGCGCTACGAGTTCGAGGTGGACACCACCCGCGCGGTGGCGGAATGGGAGGCCGAGGTGGAAGCCAACCTCGCCGCCCGCCAGGACGGGCCCCGCTGACCATGGCCGGCGCGCGGCGGCTGACCGCCGGGCCGCCCGCCGACGAGCGGGACGCCGGGTTCCGGCCGGCCGAGTGCGACCGCTGCGGCGCGGCGGTGCTGGTCGCCAAGTTCAGCCCGCAGCACACCAGCGTGCAGTGGAGCATGGCGGCGATGCGCACCTGCGCCGAGTTCAGCGCGCGGATCGCGGCGGGCCAGCAGACCGCGCTCGTCGGCGGCTGCGCCGGCCTGCGGGACAGCATCGACCGTGCCGTGCTGGACGGCCGTCTCCAGATCACGCCTCCGTGACCGGCGCCCGCACATGATCCGGGGGCGCCACCCCGCTGATCCGGGGGCGCCACCACGCTGATCCGGGGGCGCCACCCCGCTGATCCGGGGGCGCCACCCCGCTGATCCGGAGGGCGCCGCCGGCCAGCCGGGTCACGGGGACGACTGCCAGCGGCGGATCGCCAGCGCGCCGGGCACCAGGGCCAGCGCGAGCGTCCAGGCCGCCAGGTGGGCCACGGGGACCGCGAGCGGGCCGCCGTCGGCAAGCGCCCGGACCACGGCAACGGCCGACGAGACCGGGTTGACCCTGGCGGCCGGCTGCAGCCATCCGGCCAGCCGGCCTACCGGCGCATACGCGGAGCTCACGAACGCCAGCGGGATGAACGGGAAGAACAGTGCCCGCTCGGCCGTCTCCACATCCCCGATGAGCAGCGCCAGCCACGCGCAGGTGATGCCGAGCGCGGTGCCGAACCCGACCGCCACCGCGATGATGCCCGCGACCCCGGCAAGCCCGTCGTGCACCTGGAAGCCCAGCAGGTACCCCATGCCGATCATGACCAGGGCCTGCGCGAAGAACACCACCATGTCGGACAGCGACCGGCCGGCGAGCACCGCTCCGCGCGACATCGGCAGCGACCGGAACCGGTCGGCCAGGCCCGTGGCGGAGTCTCTGACGATCGCCAGCCCGGTGACCGGCGCGGTCAGCACCACGTTCTGGATCATGATGCCGGGGATGAGGAACTGCCGGTAGCTGCCGCCGGCCACAGGGGACGCGAGATTCTCCATCACCGAGACGAACAGCACCAGGATCAGCACCGGCTGCATCAGCGGGTACAGCAGCCGGGCCGGGTTGCCGCGGAGCACCCGCAGGTAGCGCCCGGCGATCAGCCCGCTGTCCCGGGCCAGCCTGGCCAGCCCGGGCCTCCCGTCCCGTACCCCCGCGGCCCGCGCCGCCGGCGTCCCGGCCAGTCCGGCCTGCGTCATGTCTCCCGCTCCGGTCACCGTTCCGGCCCCGCCGTCAGGGCCAGGAACGCCTCATCGAGGGACGGCTGCCGCAGCGACACGTCGGCCACGGCGATCCCGTCCTGCTGCAGCACCCTGGCCACCGTGAGCAGGGTTCCGAGCCCGTCGCGGGCGACGATCACCAGCCGCCGCGACGCCTCGTCCACGCGCACGTCGCCGGGCGCGAGACGGGCGGCGAGCGACGCCCGTGCCGCGGCCGCGTCCCGCCCGGCCAGCAGCACGTCCACGACCTGGGCCCCGGTGCGCGCCTTCAGCTCCGCGGCGGTGCCGGTGGCGATGACCAGGCCGTGGTCCAGCACGTGCACGGCGTCGGCGAACCTGTCGGCTTCCTCGAGGTACTGCGTGGTCAGCAGCATGGTCGTGCCGGCGTCGCGCAGTTCCCGCAGCGCCGACCACAGCTCGGCCCGGCTGCCCGGGTCAAGCCCGGCGGTCGGCTCGTCGAGGATCAGCAGCGCGGGCCGGTTCATCAGGCTGGCCGCCAGGTCCAGGCGGCGCCGCATCCCGCCGGAGTAGGTCCGCACCGGGCGGCCGGCCGCCGCGGCCAGACCGAAGCGCTCCGCCAGGCCGGTGGCGCGCCGGCGGGCCTCGCGCCGCCCGAGGCCCGCCAGGCGGCCGATCAGGATCAGGTTGTCCCGCCCGCGCAGCGCCTCGTCGAGGCCCGCGTACTGGCCGGTCAGCCCGATCACCGAGCGCACCGCGTAGGGCCGGGTGGCGACGTCGCGGCCGAGCACCCTGACCGTGCCCGCGTCCGGGCGCAGCAGCGTGGCGAGGATGCGGACCAGGGTGGTCTTGCCCGCGCCGTTCGGCCCGAGCAGCGCGGCGAGCGCGCCGGCGCGGATCGCCAGGTCGACGCCGCGCAGCGCCTGGACGGTGCCGAACGACTTGACCACGCCGGACGCCTCGATCGCCAGGTTCCCCGCCGAATCGGCCATATCGTGAGGTTAGCAGTTAATGAAGCAGCCTCACAATCTGGATAACGCAGTAAACTGACGGCATGGCTGACACACGGCAGTCCCGCCCGGCGGGCCCGGAAGCCCCGGGCGGCCGCGCCGACCTCTCCGCCGCGCTCGACCTGGAGATGGCCGGCCGGGTCATGGGCCGGCTGTTCGCGCTGGCGCCCAGGCTGGTGGAGATCCTCGACCTCGGCGCGCGCGAGTACGGGATGAGCTACGCGCGGGGCCGGGTCGTGGCCGCGCTGCACGCCTCCGGGCCGGTGCTGATGCGGGCGCTGAGCGAGGCGGTAGGCGTGTCGCCGCGGACCATCACCGGCCTGGTCGACGCGCTGGAGGCGGACGGCTGGGTGGAGCGGCGCGCCCACCCGAGCGACCGCCGGGCGACCATCGTCGCGCTGACGCCGGCGGGCGAGGCCTCGTTCGCCCGGCTGCTCCAGGGCTACCAGGGCCTGGCCAGCGACCTGGTCAGCGGGGTACCCATGGCAGACCAGGAGCGGGCGCTCCGCGTGATCGAGCACATCTCCGGGCGGCTGGACGCCGCGGTGCGCCGGGGCACGGCGGCGTTCGACCCGCCGGCCCCGCCCCGGCAGCAGCCGCCGCGGAAGAAACCCGGGGCGCCTTGAGTTGCCGGTTCACATGAGCGAGGTGCCGCTATCCGTTCTGGATCTTTCCCCGGTCGCCGCCGGGGCGACGGCCGGGGAGGCGCTGCGCCACACGACGGAGCTGGCCAGGCGGGCCGAGGGACTCGGGTACCGGCGGTTCTGGGTGGCCGAGCACCACAACATGCCCGCGATCGCGAGCTCGGCGCCCGCGGTGCTGATCGCGCACCTGGCGGCCGCGACCTCGGCGATCCGGGTCGGCTCCGGCGGGGTGATGCTGCCCAACCACGCCCCGCTGGTGGTGGCCGAGCAGTTCGGCACCCTGGAGGCGCTGCACCCGGGCCGGATCGACCTGGGCATCGGCCGCGCGCCCGGCACCGACCAGCTCACCGCGCTGGCGCTGCGCCGGACCATGGAGGGCCTGTCCGCCGAGCGGTTCCCGCAGGAGCTGCTCGGCCTGATCGGGTTCTTCACCGGCGGCGACGCCCCGGCCCCGCCCCCCGCCCACCTCCCCGTTCCTCTCCACCCCCGCCTCACTGCCACCCCGGGCCTCGGCGACATGCCGGCGATCTGGCTGCTGGGTTCCAGCGGCTACAGCGCGCAGCTGGCCGGCCTGCTCGGGCTGCCGTTCTCGTTCGCGCACCACTTCAGCCCGGCGAACACGCTGCCCGCGCTGGCGCTGTACCGGGAGAACTTCCGGCCGTCGCAATGGCTGGAGCGCCCGCACGCGATGGTCGCGGTGAGCGCGATCTGCGCGGACACCGACGAGCGCGCCCGGTGGCTCGCGGGCCCGGCCGCGCTGTCGTCCCTGCGGCTGCGCACCGGCACCCCGCAGCCGCTGGCCACCCCGGAGGAGGCGGCCGCCTACCCGTACACCCCGGCCGAGCGGGAGATCGCGTGGGGGCGGTTCGGGCAGCAGGCGGTGGGCTCGCCGGACACGATCCGGGCGCAGCTTTCCGGGCTGCTCGAGCGCACGGCCGCCGACGAGCTGATGCTCACCACGATGGTGTACGACATCGCCGACCGGATCCGCTCCTTCGAGCTGATCGCGGAGAAGGTCGCCCCGGGGCTGCGCCGGGCGGCGTAGCGCTCAGCGCCCGGCCTGCGCGGCCGTGGGCGCGGGCCGGCCCGCCCGCCAGGCGGCCTCGGCCTCCCCGATGGGGGTAGACGGCGGGCCGAGCACGAAGGGCCAGATCTCCTCCGCGATCGCCCGCCAGTTGGCGGTCGCGGTCAGCTCGCCGAGCAGCCCGAACAGGCCCAGGTTGATGCGCTGCAGGATCACGTAGGACCGGGGGATGCGCGCGTAGGCGGTCACCGGGCTGCGCACGTCGAAGAACCGGCGCACGACCGCCGACGAGTAGTCGCCGGTCATGGTCAGCGGCCGGGGCTCGCGGACGGTGTCGTAGAACACGGCCATGTGGTCGACGACCTCCTGCGTGCTCAGCGGCGCGTCCGCGCGCAGGAAGCCGGCCTGCTCCAGGTTGCTGCGGAACGCCTCCGGATCGCGCTCGACGCACAGGTAGCGCACCATCTGCGCGAGCGGCCGCAGCTCCGCCGGGGTGAACCGCCGGACCAGGCCGAAGTCGAGGAACGTGACCCGGCCGCCGCCGTGGAACAGGTAGTTGCCTGGGTGCGGGTCGCCGTTGAACGCGCGCAGCTCGTACAGGCTGCGGAACACGAACCGGTAGATGGTCTCGGCGGCGAGGTCGCGCTCGGCCTGGGGCCAGCCGGCCAGGCCGCCGAAGCGGGTCCCGTCGGAGAGCTCGCTGGTGACCACCCGCCGCGTGGACAGCTCGCCGACGACCGCCGGGATCACGATCGTGGGATGGCCCTCGTAGTAGCCGGCGAACAGCCGCTGGTTGTCGGCCTCCTTGCGGTAGTCGAGCTCCTCGAGCACGCGCTCGCGCAGTTCCGCGAGCAGCGCGTCGACGTCCTGGCTCGGCGCGGTGACCCGCAGCATCCGGCGCAGCAGCGCGACGTTGCCCAGGTCGGCCGCGATGGTCTCGGCGATCCCCGGGTACTGCACCTTGACCGCGACCGCGCGGCCGTCGCGGGTGATCGCCCGGTGCACCTGACCGATCGAGGCCGCGGCGATCGGCTCCGGATCCCAGCGGGCGAACAGCTGGTCCGGGCGGCGGCCCAGCTCCTCCTCGATCACCGAGGCGGCCAGGCCCGCGCTCATCGGGGGGACGCTGTCCTGCAGCCGGCTCAGCGTGCGCCGGACGCTGGGCGACAGGCCGTTGTCGATGTAGCTGGCCATCTGGCCGAGCTTCATCAGCACGCCCTTCATCGTGCCGAGCGTGCTCGCGACGTCCTCGGCGGTCTGCAGCGCGAGGTCGTTGCGGAGCTGCTGGCGGTGCTCGCCCGCGGCGGCGAACAGCCGCGGCGCGCTGCCGGCGTAGCGAGCCCCGCCGCGCGCGGCGA
>JASHPR010000546.1 GCA_030038015.1 Streptosporangiaceae bacterium | reverse complement strand
CGCGCACCGCGGCCAGCACGTCGCCGGTCGGCGCGCGCCCGCGGGCGGCCGCGACGAACAACTCGCGCGCGGGCCCGTCCAGGCCCAGCGCGCCGGCCAGCAGTAGCGCGGTGTCCTTGCGGGCGGTGCGGTTGATGCCCCGCTCCAAGTCGCTGACTGCCCGCTGGCTCACTTGCGCGGCCTCGGCCAGCTCGTCTTGGGTCAGCCCGGCCTCGTCCCGCAGACGCCGCAGCAGCCCGCCGAATCCCAGCCCAGCCTGCCCTGCCACAGGCCCAGCGTCCCTTCACCCGCCCCCGCCCGCCGCCCGCGCCCCCTGGACCTGGCTCGGGCGCCGGCGTGGCCTCGCCGCCAAGCCTAATCCTGTGCCCGTCCTGTGCGCGGCTACGTATGGTGACCGCCCGGATCGCTGGCGACAGTGGGTGACACAACAAACCAACCACTGCCAGCAAAGACAGGCCGTCATGCACCAGCTCACCCAGCCCGCCGATGACCGGCACCACCAGCGGCTCGCCGATGCCGCTCAGCAGCGCCCGGGCGAGCGGCTGCGCGCCCAGCTCGAGGCCCGCGCCATGCACGCACACTAACCGCCCCTGCCGGTGGCCGCGGCCGTCAATCCAGCCCAAGCAACGATCACCCGGAGGTCCGCCATGAACCGCACCCGCCGCATCCGCCCCATCCGCCTGGCCGCCATCCTGGCCGGGCTGGCCGCGGCCCTGCTCGCCGCCCCGGCCGCGTCCGCCCGTCCCGCACCGCCCGCCGGCACCCCGGCCGCGCCCGCGCCCGCAGGGCCCGCGCCGGTGCCAGTGCACCTGCCACCTCTGCCGCCCGGCTGGAACAAGCACCCCCCACTGCCCGCCCCGGCCCACCCGCACACCGCCCTGGCCGCCGGCCTGCCCGGCTGGCAGATCACCCTCATCGCAGTCGCGGCCGCGCTGCTCATCATCGCCCTGACAGTCATCGCCCGCCGGATGCGGGCCGCGCGGCGTCGGGTGACCGCAAGCGCCTAGGCGGCACCAGCGCCTACCGCACGCACCCGAAAGGAGGCGACCCCGATGCGCGATGAGCCGCCAGTCCCCGGCCGGCTGGTGATGCGCGCCAGGAACGGCGACCAGCAGGCCTGGGACACCCTCGTCGAACGGTACGCCCCGCTGGTGTGGTCCATCTGCCGCCAGTACCGGCTGGGCGGCGCCGACGCCGAGGACGTCAGTCAGAGCGTGTGGCTGCATCTGGTGGACCAGCTCGGCAACCTCCGCGACCCTGCCGCGGTTGCGGGCTGGCTGGCCACCGCCACCCGGCGCGAGTGTTTACGGTGCCTGCGTGAGGCGAGCAGGTTGCGGGTGGGGGGGCGCGTGCTGGATGCGGAGAACATCCCCGACAACCAGACCCGGACTGGCGAACAGGAACTGCTCATAGCCGAGCGCCACGCAGCAGTCCGCGAGGCGTTCACCCAGCTGCCGCCCAGCTGCCAGCAGCTGATCACCCTGCTGATTGAAGACCCTCCCGCATCTTACGCCCAGATCGGCGCCAAGCTAGACATCCCCGTCGGAAGCATCGGGCCCACCCGCGGCCGCTGCCTGGACAAGCTGCGCCGCCATCCAGCGATCGCCGCCCTGATCAACGCCCATGCCGAAACCCCAGAACGCGACCCGCGATCGCAACCAGCAGCACTGTGCTGACGATCCCATCGATGACCGCCGCGCTCCAAGACGCCCTTCAAGACCCCGCTGCCCAGCCCTAACGGGCCGATATGAGCCGCTCCGCCACGACCAACACACCATCAACAGGCTGCGCATACTCGGCGTTCGGAGCGGTCGCTGGCGCAGCGGCCAGGTGAGCCCGCTCCCCATCTGTGATGGCAGCCGGTCGTCGCGCTACCTCGATATGCCCCAACCTGGACATCGGTTCGCGCCGACCCGATCGTACCTATGAGGAAAGAGCGGTGGACCAAGAGCTGCCGTTGATCATGCCCTGGTGTCCAGACAATCATGCCGTCAACACGGGGCAGCCCGAGCGAGGGGCTAATGCGGTCGGTCAGCTCCACGAGTGCGGTCAGAAGAGTGTCCAGGTCGGCGATCACGATGACTTCCCAAGGTCAGACGTGTGTAGAAACGCCGATCTTGGACACTCTCCGCCTGCCAGTCACGGACCACAGAGCCTGTCGTGACACGCCATGACCTGCACCCAATAACCGGTCAACGATCTAACGTCGAAACCCTGGCACCGAAGGTGCCCTAGCCGAGGGAGCGGAGGAAGGTCAGCATCACGGCGTTGACCTGGTCCGGGTGGCTCATGTTCGAGGCGTGCGAGCCGCCGTCGACCGTGACGAGCTCGGCCGGGCCGGCCAGGCCGTCGCGGAGCGCCTCGGCCCTGGCCATCGGGATGGCCGCGTCGGCGGTGCCGTGCAGGATCAGCGCCAGGCAGGTGATCTCGCCAAGGCGGCCGGTGATGTCGTCGCGGTCCATCAGGCAGCGGAAGGCATGCTGCAGCCCGGTCCGGTCGAGCTGCGCCCACTTGGCATACCACGGCTGCGGGTCGACCGAGCCCAGGATGATCGAGGCGACGATCTCCTGGACCGGCTCGGGGCCCTGGGCCAGCCAGATCTCCTCCATCTGCTCGTAGCTCGGCACGGCCGCCGGGTCCTCCTGGCCGGCCTGGGTGTCGATGAGCACCAGCGCGCGCACCCGTTCTGGCGCGAGCAGGGCCGCCCGCAGGCTGAGGAACCCGCCCTGGGACATGCCGCCGAGCACCGCCCGCTCCAGGCCGAGGTGGTCCAGCAGGCCGAGCACGTCACGGGCGGAGTCCCAGTAGGAGAACGGCCCATCGGCGCTGGTCCCGCCGAAGCCGCGCTGGTCCCAGGTGATCACCCGGAACTCCGGCGCCAGCGCGGCGACCTGGGGGTCGAACATCTCGTGGTCCATCAGGTAGCCATGGCTGAGCACGACGGCGGGGCCGTCGCCCCCGCTGTCGGTGTACGCGACGTCCGTTCCGTTGACCCTGGCGGTGAGCATGACCGACAAACTACTGCGCCGGCGCCGGGCCGGGAAGGTAACTGGGTGACCACATCGCCGCCGCCACCGCGGCCTCGGCATCCTCCCCGGCGGGCAGGTGCCCGGCCCCGCTGTCGCAGGCCTCGCGCGCAACGGCGACGGCGATCGCCTTGCTTATCTGCCGCAGCTCGGCGATATCCGGGTAGAGGGCACCCTGCTTGAGGCGCTCCGCCGGCACCATGTCCGCCAGCGTGGTGGCGGCGACCAGGAACATCCGGTCGGTGATTTCCGTGGCCCGCGACGCGATCGCGGCCAGGCCGACGCCGGGGAAGATGAAGACGTTATTGGCCTGCCCGATCAGGTGGGTGACGGAACCGGCCCGGACGGGGCCGAACGGGCTGCCGGTCGCGACGAGCGCGCGGCCCCCGCTCCACCGCAGGACGTCGGCTGGCGTCGCCTCCGAGTTGGCCGTCGGGTTGGACAGCGGGAGAACGACGGGCACCGCGGTCCGCGCCGCCATCTCGCGGATCGCCGTCTCGGTGAAGGCGCCGGCCGTGCCGCTCGTCCCGATCAGGATCGTCGGGGCCGTCTGCCGCACCACCGCCTCCAGCTCATAACGGGCGGCCGGCTCGAAGCCGAAGCTTGCCACCTCGCTCCCGGGCAGGGCAAACGGGCGCTTGTCGTCGTCGATGTGGTTGCGCCCTTCGAAGACCAGGCCCCGCGAATCGAGCATCAGCACCGCGCGCCGGATCTCGTCCGGGCCGGCGCCCTCCGCGCGCATGACGGCCTCGACGGACCTGGCGATCCCGATGCCCGCCGCGCCGGCGCCGACGAACAGGATCCGCTGCCTGGCCATCGGCTCGCCGCGCAGGCGCAGCGCGCAGAGGAGCCCGGCCAGGACCACCGCTCCCGTGCCCTGGATGTCGTCGTTGAAGCTCGCGATGCGGTGACGGTAGCGGTCGAGCAGGCAGATCGCGTTGTGCTGCTTGAAGTCCTCCCACTGGAGCACGGCATCTGGGTAAACATCCGCGATCGCCGTGACGAACGCCTCGATGAAGTCGTCGTAGGCCGCCCCGCGCAGGCGCGGCCCCGGGTAGCCGAGGTAGAGCGGATCGCCGCGCAGCCGGGGGTTGTCGGTGCCGCAGTCCAGCGACACCGGGAGGGTCAGCCTGGGGTGGACGCCGGCCCCGGCCGAGTACAGCGCGAGCTTGCCGACCGGGATCCCCATGCCGCCGGCCCCCTGGTCGCCGAGGCCGAGGATCCGCTCGTTGTCGGTGGCGACGATCAGCCGGACTCCCGGCTGGCCGGTGTTGCGCAGCAGTTCCGGGATGCAGGTGACGTCGTCGGGTGTCACCCAGAGCCCCCGGGGGCGGCGCACGATGTGGCTGAACCGGCGGCACGCCTCCCCGACCGTCGGCGTGTAGACGATCGGGGCCAGTTCCTCGAGGTGGTCGAGGAGCAGCCGGTGGAACAGCGTCTCGTTGCGGTCCTGCAGCGCGGCCAGCCCGATGTATTTCTCCAGGTCGGTCGATTTGGAGCGGAGGTGCTCGAGTTCCAGCGTGACCTGCTGCTCAATCGTGGCGATCCGCCAGGGCAGCAGGCCGCGCAGGCCGAGCGCCTCCCGCTCCGGCCCGGTGAATGCCGCGTCCTTGTTGAGCAGCGGCTCCCTCAGGATCTGCTCCCCGTGGGGGCCCCTGGGCGCTGCCGTCGTGCGGTCGGTGGCTTCTTGCATCACGCACTCCCTGCGATGTGCTGGACAGTTCCCGCATCCTCCGCCAGGCCGACGGCCTTGAAGCCGCGTGTCGTCTCGGTGATCGCCCGCTCGGCGGGCAGCCGCTCCGTTGACGACCCCCCGAAGAAGCCGACGACGCCCGGGACGCGCGCCAGCACGTAGCCTACGTCCGCGGGCTCGGCCAGCGGCCCGCCGTGGCACAGCACCAGCACGCCGGGGTTCGCGGCGGCCGCCGCGTCGCGGATGGCCCGGACCGCCGCGACGCTCTCGTCGAGCGCGCGCGCGGTGGTCACCCCGACCATGCCGCCCACGGTGACGCCGACGTGCGCGACCACCAGGTCGGCCCCGGCTTCCACCATAAGCCTTGCCTGCTCGGGATCGAAGGCGAAGGGGCAGGTCAGCAGGTTGAGCTCGTGCGCCTGCCGGATCATCTCGATCTCCAGGCCGAAGCCCATGCCGGTCTCTTCCAGCTGGGCACGGAACGAGCCATCGATCAGCCCGACGGTGGGGTGGTTCTGGACACCGGAGAAGCCGGCCTCTTTCAGCTGCCGGAGGAAGACGGGCATCAGCCGGAACGGGTCGGTGCCGCACACCCCGGCGAGCACCGGCGTGTGCCGGACCACCGGAAGGACCTCGGCCGCCATCTCCATCACGATGGCGTTCGCGTCCCCGTAGGGCATCAGGCAGGCGAGCGACGCGCGCCCGGCCATCCGGTAGCGGCCGGAGTTGAAGACGGTGATCAGATCGGCGCCGCCAGCTTCCGCGCACTTGGCGGACAGCCCTGTCCCGGCACCCGAGCCGATGATCGGGCGGCCGGCCGCGACCTGCCCGCGCAGCCGGCCGAGGGTCTCCTGACGGTTCATGCTGCTGCCTCCTGGATGAGACCGTGCAGCCGGTCGGCGGCTGCCACCGCGAACGCGTCGTCGTTGATGGCCGCGTCGAGCTCATGCACCTCGACCGACGGGCATAGCGTCTCGTGCAGGCCGTCGAGGAGCGCGCGGTCGGCTTCCGGGTCGTAGAACGGCCCGCCCTTCACCGAGATCTGGGAAACCCCCTGGAGCGGGACGAACAACGCGACCCGGCCGCGGGAGCGGGACAGCTTGCGGCCGATCAGACGGCCCAGCTCACGGCACTCGGACGGCGATGTCCGGACGAGGGTCACACCGGGATTGTGACGGTAGGTGTTGCGGCCGCGCATCCGCTCCGGGAGCGTCTCCGGCGGCTCGAAGATGATCATGTCCAGCCCGCCCAGCGACACCACCTGCGGCACCCCCGCCTGCGCGGCCGCGTCGAGCCTGTCCGGCCCGGCCGAGAACATGCCCCCGGCCACCTCATCGGCAAGCTCGGTGGTCGTGAGGTCGAGCACGCCGGTGAACGACCCGGCCCGCACCAGCGCCTCGAGCGAGCGTCCCCCGGTGCCGTTGGCGTGGAAGACCAGGACCTCGTAGCCGAGCTCCCCCAGCCGGGCCCTGGCCCGGGTCGCGCCGGGCGTGGTGACGCCCAGCATGCTCTCCGCGACCATCGGCCTGGCGCTGCGCTCCGGCAGCTCGACCCGTGCCGCGGCCACGGCGGACACGGCCGCGTTCGCGATGATCCGCTC
This sequence comes from Streptosporangiaceae bacterium, assembly GCA_030038015.1. Taxonomy (GTDB): domain Bacteria; phylum Actinomycetota; class Actinomycetes; order Streptosporangiales; family Streptosporangiaceae; genus JASHPR01. The sequence continues at coordinate 231 of JASHPR010000546.1, read as the reverse complement.
CAGGACCGGGTTCAGCCCGGCGATGTCCACGACCGAGTAGGTCATCGAGATGTCGCTGGTGCCCACGTACTGCCGGACGTCCCCGGACGCCATCGTCGAGACCATGACCTTGGGGATGCCGGCCGGCAGGGCGCGCATGGCGCAGGCGGCGATGTAGGTGCCCGCGGACCCGCCCAGCGCGACCAGCCCGTCCAGCCGGCCGTCCGCGAGCAGCCGGCGGCAGACCGCCTC
>JASHPR010000545.1 GCA_030038015.1 Streptosporangiaceae bacterium | reverse complement strand
CGAAGAGCGCCTCACGGCCCGTGCTCGCGATCGCGACGTCGTAGCCGCGGGCGCGCAGGTTGATCCGGAGTGCGCGCAGCAGCGCCGGCTCGTCCTCGACGATCAGCACCCGGGGAGCGAGGCCGGCCTCGACGCGCGCGGGCGGGCTGTCGGCCCGCCCGCGCGCCTCTGTCATGGCTGTCCTTACCTCAGTCATTTTCCGGCTTGAATCGTCAGCTTCCTGACGAGACCGGGTACATCTCGTCCAGGGCGATGTTCAGGTTGAGCACGTCCACCCGCGGCTCGCCGAGGAACCCGAGCGTGCGGCCCTGGGTGTACTGCCTGACCAGCGCCATGATCTTCGCCGGGCTGACGTGCCTGGCCGCCGCGACCCGGTCCACCTGGATGTCCGCGTTCTGCGGCGAGATGTCCGGGTCCAGGCCGGAACCGGAGGTGGTGACCGCGTCGGCCGGGATCTGCGAGATCTTGACGTGGTCGAACGCGGCGATCTGCTCCTGCCGCTGCCTGATCTGCTGGACGAGCACCGGGTTGTTCGGCCCGAGGTTCGACGCTGTCGAGTACCGGGGGTCGCAGCCGTAGTCGTCCTTGGCTCCCGCCAGGATCGCGTCCGACGGGCGCGGCTGGAAGTACTGCGGCAGCGGGTCGCCCTTGGCGTTGACGAACTCCTGGCACAGCAGGCTGGAGCCGACCACGTGGCCCTTGTAGCTGACCATCGAGCCGTTGGCCTGCTTGGGGAACGCCACCTGGGCGATCCCGGTCATGACCACCGGGTAGATGATCCCGGTGAGCACGGTGAACACCAGGAGCAGGCGCAGCGCGGCGATGTGCTGGCGGACGATGGTGGGAAGGCGGTTCATTTGCCGATCACCTGAACCCTGGGATGAACTGGATGATGAGGTCGATGAGCTTGATGCCGGCGAACGGGATGATCAGCCCGCCGATGCCGTAGATCCACAGGTTCTTGCGCAGCATCGACTGCGCCGACGAGGGCTTGTACCTGACGCCGCGCAGCGCCAGCGGGATCAGCGCGACGATGATCAGCGCGTTGAAGATGATCGCCGAGGTGATCGCCGACTCCGGGCTGTGCAGGTGCAGGATGTTGAGCTTGGACAGGTCGGGGAACGCGACCGAGAACATGGCCGGCAGCATCGCGAAGTACTTGGCCACGTCGTTGGCGATGGAGAACGTGGTCAGCGCGCCGCGGGTGATCAGCAGCTGCTTGCCGATCTCCACGATCTGGATGAGCTTGGTCGGGTTGGAGTCCAGGTCCACCATGTTCCCGGCCTCCTTGGCGGCCGAGGTCCCGGTGTTCATGGCCACGCCGACGTCGGCCTGGGCGAGGGCCGGGGCGTCGTTGGTGCCGTCGCCGGTCATCGCGACCAGCTTGCCGCCCTCCTGCTCCTTCCTGATCAGCGCCATCTTGTCTTCCGGCGTCGCCTCGGCGAGGAAGTCGTCCACGCCGGACTCGTCCGCGATCGCCTTGGCGGTGAGCGGGTTGTCGCCGGTGATCATGACGGTCTTGATGCCCATCTTGCGCATCTCGGCGAACCGCTCGGCGATGCCCTCCTTGACGATGTCCTTGAGGTAGATGACGCCCAGCGCCCGCGCGGTGCCGTTCGCCCTTTCGGCGACGACCAGCGGCGTGCCGCCGACCGCCGAGATGCCGTCGACCATCCTGCCGAGCTCGTCCGGCGGGGTGCCGCCGTTGTCGCGCACCCACTGGGCCACCGACGAGGCCGCGCCCTTCCGGACCTGGCGCCCGTCGGCCATGTCCACCCCGCTCATCCGGGTCTGCGCGGTGAACGGCACGAACTCCGCCCCGGGCAGCTTGCCCTCAGGGGGCTCGCGCAGGCCGTACTGGTTCTTGGCCAGCACGGTGATGGAGCGGCCCTCCGGGGTGAAGTCGGCCAGGCTGGACAGCTGCGCGGCGTTCGCCAGGTCTTCGGCGGGCACCCCGTCCAGCGGCAGGAACTCGGTTGCCTGCCGGTTGCCGATGGTGATCGTGCCGGTCTTGTCCAGCAGCAGCGTGTTCACGTCGCCCGCGGCCTCCACCGCGCGGCCGGACATGGCCAGCACGTTCTGCTGCACCAGCCGGTCCATGCCGGCGATGCCGATCGCTGACAGCAGCGCGCCGATCGTGGTGGGAATCAGCGCGACCACCAGCGCGACCAGGATGACCAGGCTCTGCCCCGCCTTCGAGTAGTACGCCATGGGCTGCAGGGTGATCACGGCCAGCACGAAGATGATCGTCAGCGACGCGAGCAGGATGTTCAGCGCAATCTCGTTGGGCGTCTTCTGCCGGCTCGCCCCCTCGACCAGGGCGATCATCCGGTCGATGAACGTCTCGCCCGGCTTGGAGGTGATCTGCACCACGATCCGGTCGGACAGCACCTTGGTGCCGCCGGTGACCGCGGACCGGTCGCCGCCGGACTCGCGGATCACCGGGGCTGACTCGCCGGTGATCGCCGACTCGTCGACCGAGGCGATCCCCTCCACCACGTCGCCGTCGCCGGGGATGATCTGCCCGGCCTCGACGACCACGTGGTCGCCGAGCTGCAGCTTGGTGCCGGGCACCTCCTCTTCCCGGGTCTCGGCCTGGCCGGGCTGCCAGCCGACCAGGCGCCTGGCCATGGTCTCCCGCTTGGCCCGGCGCAGCGTCTCCGCCTGGGCCTTGCCGCGGCCCTCGGCCACGGCCTCGGCCAGGTTGGCGAAGACCACGGTGAGGAACAGCCAGACCACGATCGTCCAGTTGAACGCGGGCTGCCGGTCCTTGTAGATCGCGGTGTACAGGCACAGCACCGCGCCGACCTCGACCACGAACATGACCGGGTTCCTGATCTGGACCCGCGGGTCCAGCTTCTTGAACGCGTCCGGCGTGGACTTCCAGAGCATCTTGGGGTCCAGCAGGCCCCCGCCGATCCTGCCCCGCTGGGCGCGGGCATCCTTCTTGCCCGCGCCCGCGGGCGCCCCTGGTGTGGTTGTCACGGCCATCTCAGTGCAGTCCTTCTGCGAACGGGCCCAGCGCGAGGGCGGGGAAGTAGGTCAGCCCGACCAGGATCAGCACCACGCCGACGACCATGCCGACGAACAGCGGTGTCCTGGTGTCCAGCGTGCCCGCGCTCGCGGGCACCGGCTGCTGCCTGGCCAGCGACCCGGCGAGGCCGAGCGCGAAGATCTCCGGCATGAACCGGCCGAACAGCATCACGAAGCCGCCCATGACCTGGTACCAGGCCTCGCCCGAGGCCAGGCCGGCGAACGCGGATCCGTTGTTGTTGGCCATCGAGGCGAACGCGTACACGATCTCGGTCAGCCCGTGCGGGCCCGGGTTGAAGATGGCTCTTTGCCCGATGGGTGTGCCGATGGACAGCCCGGCGGCGGTGAGGATGATCACCGGCAGCGTCAGGAAGTACAGCGCGGCGTACTTCATCTCGGTCGGCCGGATCTTCTTGCCGATGTACTCCGGCGTGCGGCCGACCATCAGCCCGGCCACGAACACCGTCACGGTGGCCAGGATCAGGATGCCGTACATCCCGGCGCCGATCCCGCCGGGCGCGATCTCGCCGAGCGCGATGTCGAACAGCGCGATGCCGCCGCCGAACGGGGTCAGCGAATCATGGAAGCAGTTCACCGCGCCGGTGGAGGTGACCGTGGTCGACGCCGCGAACAACGAGCAGCCGGGCGTGCCGAACCTCACCTCCACGCCTTCCATGGCGTGACCGGCCTGGACCGTGGCGGTGCCGCCGATGCTGGTGTGGGCCTCGAAGAGGCTGATCCCGCCGACCGCCAGCGCCCAGATGGTGACCATCACCGCGAGCAGCGCGTAGCCCTGCCGGTTGTCGCCGACCATCTTGCCGAACGCCCGCGGGGTGGCGAACGGGATCAGCAGCAGGGAGAAGATCTCCATGATGTTCGTGAACGGGTTGGGGTTCTCGAACGGGTGCGCGGAGTTCGTGTCCATCCAGCCGCCGCCGTTGTTCCCCATGTTCTTGATCCACTCCGAGGAGCCCACCGGGCCCCCGGGGATCGTCTGGTGCGCGCCGGACAGGGTGGTGACCGTCTGGTAGGCGTGGAAGTTCTCGATCGCGCCGCCCGCGATCAGGATCAGCCCGCCCACGATGGACAGCGGGATGAGCAGCCGGATGACGCAACGGGTGACGTCCACCCAGAAGTTGCCCAGCTTGTCCGTGCGGGACCGCACGAAGCCCCGGATCATCGCGATCGCCACGCACAGGCCGACCGCCGCCGACATGAACTGCTGCACCACGAGCCCGCTCATCTGCGTGACGTAGCCCATGGTGGCTTCGCCGGCGTAGTTCTGCCAGTTCGTGTTCGTCACGAAGGAGGCGGCGGTGTTCCAGGCCAGGTCCGGGGCGACCGCGGGAAAGCCCTGGCTGTAGGGCAGGTATTCCTGCAGCCGCTGTATGCCGTACAGGAACAGCACGCTGATGAAGGAGAACGCCAGGATGCTGCGCAGGTAGGTGGACCACTTCTGGTCCGCGGTCCGGTCGATGCCGATCAGCTTGTAGAAGCCGCGCTCGACCGCCCAGTCCTTGTCGCTGGTGAAGACGTGCGCGATGTAGTTGCCGAGCGGCACGTAGCACGCGGCGAGCATGGCGAACAGCAGCAGGAACTGGAGCCAGCCCGCGGCTGTGCTACTCATCAGAACCTCTCAGGCAGGACGAGGGCCACGAACAGGTAGATCGTCATCACGACGCCACCGATCAGCCCGATCCAGTTCTCAACGCTCAAAGTGCTCGACCCCCTTGATCAGAAGCCACAGCACTCCGAAGGCGACGATCGTCAGGGCGATGAACAGCAGGTCCTGCATCAAGGCCTCCTAGGGCTCAGGCGAACCTTCTCAGTGAAACTCCCTGAACACGCGAAAGGCCGCGCCCAAGCGCGACCCATGCGGCCCGGCGGTGATCCCTAACAGGATCTATGCAGGCCGTCCGGCCAGGACCCTGCGGCGGTGCCGGCCAGGCACCGCCGCAGGGCGGCGGTGATCAGTCGTTCACGACGAGCGCGTTCCAGGTGACCGGCCCGACGATGCCGTCCGGCACCAGGTGGTACTTCTTCTGGAACAGCTTGACGGCCCACTCGGTCATCTGGCCGAACACGCCGTCGACGGCCACGAAGTGGTACCCGTACACGTAGTGAAGCTCCCACTGCACGGCCGCCACGGCGGGGCCCTTCCAGCCCTTCCAGATGGTGACGATCAGCGCCGTCCAGGTCTTGGCGCCGACGATCCCGCTGGGGAAGATGCCGTTCTTCTTCTGGAAGAGCTTGACGCCCCACAGGGTCATGGGGCCGAACTTGCCGTCCACCGTGACGTGAATGCCGTGCTGGTTGAGCAGGTACTGGACCTTGACAACCCGCGGGCCGTGGTCCCCCAGGTGTACGGCCGGCCATACGAGTGCGGGCATCTCGGCGACCGCGGCGGTGCCGCGCGCCGAGACTGCCGCGTTGGCCGCCACCGGCGCCGTGCTGACCGCCATTGCGACGACCATTCCGGTGCCGAGCACGCCGAATGCAATTCGGCGCAGGGCATTTCGCATGCGTCCCCCTTTTGCGTAATGAAACTGCCTTGCTGATGGATCGGGCCCGGGGGCCTGCTGGCGCCCGGGGGCGGGGAAATTGTCCTGCAAGACGAGACGCTATTTGCATTTACGCGCCTGGTCAAGCTCTTCGGGGCGACTTCGCTGAGCCCTTCCTCTAGCTAAGCTGAATGGCCATTTTCTCGTTAGCCGCCAATATAGGCAGGCATGCCAAATATCCCGTGCCAGCCGCTTTCAATGCCGCAAAGCCGCACGCAAGCGGCAGCCGCGGCCCGGCCCCGGGTCCCTCCCTTTGGGGTGCCGGTCACGAGCCAAGCTGGACGTCGGCGGCCATGCCGCTCGGCGGAGCGTCCTGCCGCCGGTCGAGGACGGTCACCACCGCCTGGTAGCCAATGCCCTGCGCGGTGGCCACGGGCGTGGCGAGCAGTTCCTGGATCCGGCCCGGCGCGCCGCTGATGCCCGCGGCCGGCACGTCGATGCTCACCGCCTGGCGGGCCCGGATCTTCCCGACCGAGCTCTCCGGAACCAGGACGGTCACCTGCCAGGTGTCCGAGGTGCGCAGCGCGATGACCGGCAGCGACACCACGGCCCCCGACCCGCCGGCCGCGACGCTGGACTGCGGCCCCTCGGGGAACAGGGAGAAGAGCGGCCGCTGCGTGACCGGCGTGCCCTGCAGGCCGGACGAGTAGTCGCGGATGCCGTCGGCATCGGCGGTCTCGCCCGGCTGGCCGTTGACGGCCAGCACGATCCCGGGGGACGGCGCGACGATCCGGGTCCCCGCGGCGTCCGCCCGGTCGATGGCGAGCTGCCCCTCGTCCCTGGCGAGCTGCGCACGCGCGGTGTCAGCGGCCGCCGCCGTGCCCCCGGAGAGCGCCGCCGCCAGCTCGCTCTTGTCGGCCGCTATCGCCGCCCGGGCCGCCGCCAGGACCGCGGCTGCGGCCGGGGCGACCTCGGTGGCCAGCAGCTGTCCCTTGCTCACCGTCTCCCCGGCCTGCACGTTGATCGCCGCGAGCTGCCCGGAGCTGGAGAAGTTGAGGTAGACGACGCCGGTGCCGGTTACCGTGCCGGACAGGGACCTCCCGTCGGCGGCGGCGATCCTCGGCACGTACCACGCCGCGGCGAACAGGCACGCGCCGGCGATCAGCGCCGCCGCGGCCCGCTGGGGGCGGGTGATATGCCGGCGGGCCCGTTCCGGCTCCTGCCGCGTCTGGCCGGAACGCAGGGCGGTCGCCTGGCCATTCAGCCGCACGGATGTGGGGTCAGCCGACGCCTGGCCGTCGGTTCGAACCGGGTACGGATTCAAGTCAGCCCGCTTTCGACAATCAACTACCCATTTATGTGGCATCACAGGCCAGCCGGGAGTGTCACCTGCGGCCACGCCCGGCACGACGGCGGCCACCGGGTACGCTCACGAACCGGGCAATAGCGGATACCGGGTGGCGCGCGAAAGGATAGCGCGCACTCGGTTATTCCCTGGCTGCCTGCCCAGTGTCCTTTCTACACGATGGCTCCGCATGGCAGGGCGACGATGCGCGAATCCGCGATAAGCTTCACCGTACAGAGATCCTTAACGTGTAATACGAGGCAAGAAGGACTCAATCCTGATTACCCGGTAATCTTGGTGATCCCGCTCATCGGCAGATCATGCTGAACCAATTCTGGTACCTTCTTCGGTGCCTCAGGAAACCGGGTCCTTGAGGCGGTCACCGCTGGTAATAGCGGGCTAAATCCAGATAGCCGGTGAAAGCGGGGGGTCAGCCCATGGATGTGCCGCTGCTCGCGGCGACGATCGGCCTGCTCGCGGCGGGCGCCGGCGCGTGCCTGCTCCCGGTTCGCGCGGACAGCGCCGATGACCTCGGCAACGGCATGTCGTCTGTTGTGATCCCCCGGCACGTGCCGACGTCGCGGTTCCGCCCGCGCACCTGGGCGTTCCTTGGCATCTCCGCCGTGGGGGGCCTGCTGTTCGTCGGCTGGCAGCGGCCGTCGATTCCCCAGGTCTACACCGGCGCCGTGCGTGACGTGGCGGTGGCGATAACCCGGGATCCGGCCACCGTCAACGGGTACACCGCCCGCCTGCACCCGGCAACCCTCTTCCTGGCGGTTGCCTACATCGCCGGCATCTCCCTCGTGGTGCGCGCCGGCCCGGGCAGGCGCCTGGTGATGCTGGCGCACGCGATGCTGTACGTGGCCATGTCCCTGCTCACCCAGGCGCTCATGATCACGATCGGGATCGCCACCAAGCTGCTGATCGCGCCCTTCGGCATCGAGGCCACCCTCGCCAACCTGCTCGTCGGCGGGCTGGTCGTCATGCGCCTGACGTTCACCAGCTTTGCGCTGCCCCGGGCGACGGTGCTGCCGGTCAGCCGCCCGCGCTGGCCGTGGGACAGCATCGTGACCTGCTGCGCGCTGCTGTCCGCGGCGGCGCTGCTCGTGGTGGCGTACGCGGCGGCATCCGAGCCGCCAAACCTCACGACGGCGTGGCAGGTGTTCCTGCCGCTGTATGCGGTCTGCCTGCTGCTGGCGATCATGCTGGTGCCGCTGTGGCTGCTGTGGTGGGCGAGCCGCCGGCTGCCCGCGCCCGACGGCAACCACCCGCCGGTCGACGTCATCATCCCCGCCTATAACGAGGAGGAGAACATCGCGCGGCTGCTGCGCTCGATCGACGTGGCCGCCGAGCGTTATGGCGGGCCGGTCCTGATCGTGGTGTCGAACGACGGCTCCGCCGACCGCACCGAGGAGATCGCACGGCAGGAGATCGCGCGCCTCCGCTTCGCCACGGGCCGGATCCTGAACGGGCCGAACGGCGGCCAGTCAGCGGCGCTGAACCGTGCGCTCGCGGTCACCGGCGCGGAGATCTGCGTCCGGGTCGACGCGGACTCGGTGATGGGCCCGGACGCGCTGCTGTACTCGGTCCCGTGGTTCCGCGACCCGGAGATCGGCATGGTCGGCGCAATGGAGGAGCCCAGGAAGGACGCGGTGACCTGGTTCCACCGGCTGCGCACGCTCGAGGCGCTGTTCCAGTTCCGGTTCGCCAGGCTGGCCCAGAGCGTGGTTGACGGCGTGGTCGTCATCCCCGGCCCGTTCACGGTGTTCCGGCGGGCCCCCGCCGCCGCGTGCGGCGGGTTCCCGGTGCGGATGAACGGCGAGGACACCGACCTCACCATGCAGTTCGGCCGGCTCGGCTACCGGGTGGTCGTCGACCCCCGCATCCGCTGCTACGAGGACGTGCCGCGGTCCGCCGCCGAGTTCATCGAGCAGCGGACGCGGTGGGCCCGGGCGGGCTTCCACGTCTATGCGCGGCACGTCCCGCTGCGCAGCGGCTCGGCAGGACCGCGCGTGTGGTTCTGGACGGTGCGCCGCGGGTTCTCCTGGTTCTCCCTGCAGACCGGGCTGGTAGCCCCGATCTTCATGCTGGAACTCGCGCTCACCCACCCCACCTACCGGCAGAACATCGCCACCTTCGCCGGCGTGTACATCGCCGCGGGCGCGGTGCCGGTCCTGATCAGCGTGCCGTTCGCGATCAAGCAGCGGCAGTGGCGCAGCCTGTGCTGGATCCCCGCATGGTTCGCCTACGCCTTCCTGCGCCGGCTCGCCACCCTGGAGGCGGCCATCACGCTCCCGGCGCGGCCGTTCCCGGCACCCCTGCGCGCCCCGTCACCGCGGCGCGCCCGGGCGGCTGCGGCGCGCGTGGCCGCGGACACCCTGGCCATCCGGGACACCACCTGATCCGCGGCCGCGGGCCTTCCCTCCCGCTGATCCGCGGCCGGAGGCCCTCCCTCCCGCTGATCCGCGGCCGGAGGCCCTCCCTCCCCGCGGCTACGGAGCGTTCACGACGAGGTCTCGCACACCGAGCTCGTCGGCCCTGGTCAGCATCTCCGCGGGGTCGGCGTACACCCGGTAGGCGCCGGCCCGCTCGAGTTCCTCGCGCCCGTAGCCGCCCGACAGCAAACCGATGCCGAGCGCCCCGGCCCGGCGGGCGGCCAGCATGTCCCACACGCTGTCGCCGACCACCCAGGATTGCACGGGATCCACGCCGAGCAGGGAGGCGGCCGCCAGGAACAGGTCCGGGTCCGGCTTGGCGTGCCGCACCATGTCCCTCGTGATCACCGGCGCGTCATCGGGCAGGCCCAGCATGCCCAGGGCGTGGAACGCGGTGGCCCGGTAGCTGCTGGTGGCGATCGCCCACCGCACCCCGTTCTCGGTGAGCGCCGCCAGCAGGCCGGCCGCGCCGGGCAGTGGCCGCACGGAGTCCGCCTGGGCCAGGTACTCCTCGCTGTGCGCCTGCTGCAGCATGGCGATGTCCTCATCAGACAGCGTCCGGCCGGTCTCCCGCAGCAGCGCCGACACGAACAGCCCGCCGCTCATCCCGATCCGCCGGTGGATCCGCCACACCGACAGGTCGATGTCCAGCCGCGACAGCGCCGCTCGCCAGGCGATCACGTGCTGGTACACGCTGTCGATCAGGGTGCCGTCCAGGTCGAACAGGAACGCCGGGGTCGGGGGCTCGGTGTAGCTCGCCGGTCCAGTCATGGCACGAACCTTAGTCCAGCGCTCTGCGGGGACCCCGGGTGCCGCCGCAGGCGGCGGCGGCCGCTGCCAGCCCGCCCGGCCATCCTGAGACCGTTTCCAGCCAATCCAAGACAGCTATACGTCTAGATGTTAAGGGGGCCGGGATGGGTAACAGGGCCGGCAGCAGGAATAGAAGGCCGGAGCGGGCGGTGCCCGCACCAGCTGTTTAGGTGGTCAGTAGCTGCTTAAAGGATCAGCAGCTGTTTAAGGATCAGCAGCAGATCTATGATCAGCCGCGCATCTGACGAGCCGCGCATCTGACGAGCCGCACTTCTAACAAGTCTCGCACATGCGTCATGCAATTTCTTGCTTCCGCTGCCGTCTCAGCCGGCATATCGGGTCGCCACTCCTGCTTTCCTCTCGCAAATATCTGCCTCAGCGCTTATTAAGATAGAGAAATATTAGATCAGATGTATGAGATCTCAATGCGCGTTGCGCCGGGTAATGCGAGTGCCGCCGGGGGCGGCTGAGCCCCAGCCAGCCCTGGCTGAGGCCCCAGCCAGGGCTGGCTGAGGCCCCTGCCATGGGCTGGCTGAGTGGCAGCAGCCTGGACTGACCAAGTGCCAGCCCAGGGCCGGCTGGCCCCGCCGGGGGCTGGACTTTCGGCGGATGGCTTTACGGCATGCTCTGCTGAGGCGGCGACTTGCCCGGCGCGTGTTGTTCCGGAAATCCCGGTGCTGAACTCGGCCGGGGACCCCTCTCGTTCCTGGCGCGCCATGGCTGCCGCGGGTGCGGGAATGGGCTGCGCTCACAGATGTAGATCAGCGTATGGCAGGGTTCCGCGGGCTAGTATGATGAAGCAATTCTGGGAGCGGGCGCGCGGTCGCCGCACTCCAAAGCATCTCGCCGCTACGAGCGGAAGGCTCGAAATACCGACAGTGGGGATTGCAAGCGGATCTTGCCATCGGGTGCGCCGCGAGGGATCCTGCGCGGCCACCGGCTTGACGCCGCCCGCCAATCTCTTACATTCCGGCAGGTCAGGCGTGCCATGCTGGGCAACCCGCCCAGAAGGTTCGCGGGGAAGCCGATGAGCAGGCCCGTTCACATCAGCATTCGCGACGACCTGAGGATGCGCTTGCTGGCGGGGGAATGGGCCGCGGGGGAGCGGCTGCCATCCGAGACCGCCCTCGCCGCGAACTACGGTGTCGCGCGCATGACGGTTCGGCAGGCAATCGGCGCCCTGGCGTCGGAGGGAATCGTCGTCCGGCGGCAGGGCGTGGGTACCTTTGCGGTCGACCGGCGCCCGGTCAGGAGCGCGGACAAACTGCTGAGCTTCGCCGAGGAAATGCGCCGCCAGGGTCACCGGGTGCAGACAAGGCTGATCAAGGTCGCGGTCGAGCAGCCGCCGCCGGCCGCCCGTGAGGCCCTGCAACTTCGCCCCTCTGCCGCATCTGTGCTGGTCCGGCGGGTGCGAGTGGTAGATGGCTCGCCGGTCATCGTGCAGAATTCATGGCTGCCGTATGCGCGCTTCGCCGGACTCGCCGCGGACCCTCTGCTTGATGGCTCCCTCTACGCGATGCTGGAAATCAACTATGGAGTGTCCGTGGTGCGCGCGACGCAGGTATTCACCGCCGGGGCGGCGGATCAGGAAGACGCGGACGTTCTTGATCTGCAGCCCGGTGCGCCGGTCCTGCTGATCCGCCGGACGGCGTTCGACAACTCGAGCCGCGCCGTGGAATTCGCCCTGAGCGTCACGCGATCCGCCTATCTCGTGGAGACCATCATGGAACGCAGGCAGCACACGCAGCCACGGGAACGGCCGGCCGTTCATCCGGTGGCTGCGGAACGCGCCCTTTCCGGGGACTGACCGGTGCCACCGCCCGGTCTGCAGCTCAGGAACGCGCTCAGCAGGCTCCGCGCCCGTGCACGACCGCCGATCCCGTCTTCCAGATGATCTGAAGGTCGAGAGCGAACGACCAGTTCTCCACGTAACGGACGTCGAGCCGGATCGCCTCCTCCCACGGCAGGTCCGAATGCCCGCTGACCTGCCAGAGACCGGTCATGCCCGGCTTGACCACCAGCCTGCGCCGCATCTGCCCGCCGCAGCGTGCCGTCTCCTCCGGGAGCGCGGGCCTGGCGCCGACCAGGGAAATGTCACCACGCAGCAGGTTGAACAACTGCGGAAGTTCATCGAGCGACCAGGCTGTGAAGGTGCGGTTGCCGTAACTGGTGTCCTACGTCGCGGCCAGGAAGTCAATTGCCGCCTGCGGGTCGCACGAGACCGCGCTTTCATGGCCCCGGCACTGGCCACTATCTTCCAGCCACCGACGCCCGCCGGTCGCGAGCCACCTCCCGGGCCGGTCAGCGGAACTCCGCATGACGGTCACGGCGGGACGTCGTGACTGGCATCTTTGCCTGGAGGACCGCACAGCCGGTGCGTCAGCACAGTGCGGTGCTGGAAGCGACCGAGCAGCCACGCCGCCACGACCGCGCCGACCAGCGGCGCAAGCAGGTAACTGGCAAGGAACCCAAATCGGCCGGCGAAGACGGCGGGCCCGAATTGGCGGGCGGGGTTGTCGCTGCCGCCCGTGATAGTGCCGAGGCCGGCGATAGCCGCGCCGATGAGACCGCCGACCAGCCACGGTACCCGCGGAGCCAGCCGAGGTACCGACAGGAAGACGCCTACGAGCAGCACTATCGCAGCCATGCTGGCCGCCTCTACCGCGAAGAGCGGGACATTGGACCAGCCTGGCATTGGCCTGAGCGCGGAGTAGACGACAGGAGGCCTCGCGACCGCCGGGCCCCATACGACACGCGCAAGCAGGACGCCCAGGACAGAGCCCGCCAGTTGAGCGACCCCGTAGGGCAGAACACGACGCCCGGGAAAGACTCCAAAGCGCCACATAGCCAGCGATATGGCAGGGTTCAGGTGCCCGCCGCAGGCTTTCCCCAGCGGGCTGAGGATCAGCCCGGCGAGCAGCAGCCCGACGACGACGCCGACCACCAGCAGCTCGAGGTGAATTCCGGGGATCGCCCGCGAGATCGGTGATGCGCCGATCACCCAGCGCACAGCAGTCGCCACGCCGAACAGCAGGCACGTGGTCAGCAATGCTTCGTACGCGCTGTACCGCCACAGCTGACTCAGTGCCGGCGACCGGGGATCGGGCCGAGCCCGATCAGCAGCGGAGCTCGTAGGCCGATCGTGCTCTGTCGTTCGATTCGCCATCTTCCGTCGTCCTTCAGGCCCGCAGACAACGGCGTGCACGCTGCCTGACCAACCTAACACGGTGGTCGAGGACCAATCACGTTGCGTGAGCAGACGCATCAGGTCGCCGAGTTTCCGATCGATGGCGATGTGAGCCTTCGTGATTCGGGCAATGTGGAGTAGCCGACCCAGACTGGCGGACAGAATCCTGGCGATTGGCCGCTAGCGTGGCTGTCATGAGTCACGTGCTGGCGACCCAGCGTCTGGTGCTGGTCCCGGTGGCCGCGGGTGACCATGCGGCGTTGCTGGCCCATTGGACCGAGCCGCAGGTACGGCGGTTCTTGTTCGACGGGATGATCTTGTCTGCGGCAGATGTCAACCGGGCGATCGAGGGCAGTGCCGGCAGCTTCGAGGAGGCCGGGTATGGCTTGTGGCTGATCCGTGAGCGGGATAGCGGTGAACTGGCCGGGACGGCGGGGCTGCGGCCGCTAGAAGACCTGGGGCTTGAGGTCATCTACAGCCTGGTACCCGGCATGTGGGGCAAGGGCTACGCCACCGAGGCAGCGCGCGCCGTCGTGGATTACGCGCTGGGGCCAGTGGGCCTGCCTGAGGTGCTGACGGAAATCGATACCGGCAACCGGGCTTCGGCCGCGGTGGCCGAACGGCTTGGCATGACCCCGTTCGCGGTGGTGGACGGACTGCTTGGCCCGATGACCCGCTACCGCAAGGCGCGCTGAACCGCCAGTGCGCAGCCTACGGCGTGAGGGGAACCCCGGCCGCCGGCGTCATCGGGGACCGCCTGGAGGTCCTGACGGGCCGGATCCCGGACTGGTCGTCGTTATGCGGTCAAGGAATCTCGCGATCAGCGGGGCGATCTGGGGAAGCTAGTCACGGCCGCCTGGTGGCCTGGCTGGCCGAGGAAGTGCTGGTCGATGGTCCAGATGTCCGGGTCGATCCGGTCCGGGTGGGCGGCGCCGGCCGCGTGCATCGGCCGGATGCTCTCCGCAGTCAGGCAAGCGCGCAGGGCCCCGGCTGCGCCGGGCTCGCCGGGACGCCGCGCGATCAGGGCCTTGAACATGCCGGATAGGCCCTCGTCGGAGGCGTTGCCGTTCTGCACGACCGGGCCGGCGATCCGTTCGGGGTGCCGCAGCGCGATCCGGAAGCCGACCGGCGCCCCGTAGTCGAAGACGTACATCACGAACTGCGTCAGGCCGAGCCGGGTAATGAAGATTTCGGTAATGTCGGCCAGCTTTCCGGAGCTGTAAGTGAAGCCGTCCCGGGTTTGGTTCGCTCGACGGCGACGCGGCTGGACTGGCAGAACAGCTCCCACATCACCATCTGCTCGTGGTGGATGGCCCGCACAGCCGCCGCGGCGCGGCGGGCGGTTCGCCGTAGGGCCGCGGCGTGGCGCCGGGCGGGATGGCTAGCTGTCATCGCGATCACCTCGCGGGTTTGCATGGCTTGCCAGCGGCCAGGGCCCGGCGGCGCCCGGCAGGCCGTCGGCCGGCCGTGCAAGGGGGCCAGCCCTGAGGGCAGGCAGTCGTTCGTGTCTCTGCTGCACCGAGACAGCTCGCAGGAGTAGCGGCCAGCTGATCCGGCCCTAAGCGGTCCTGCCGGCACGCGAGGGAGGCGCGTAATGAAAAGGAATGAGGCATGCGATCGGTGCGGACCCGCGGTTCCAGCGGCTTACCGCGTCGCCTGCTCAGGCCGACCTTTATCTGTGCCAGCACTGCAGCGCTCAGCTCAGGCCCGGCCGGCCGCGCGAGCGAGGCGCCCGCATGGCCGTCACCGGCTCTGTTCAGCAAGGGCCGGGCTGCTTCCCGGCCCGGGCTGGCTGTGGGTGTTGGCGGGGGTGACTTCGCCGTGGCAGTGCGGGCAGGTCAGTACCGGGGTGGTGATGTTCCCGCAGGTGTCGTGGACGAAGACGACCGGCGGGCCGGCTGGGATGGGGGCCCACTGGTCACCCCAGCGGATCAGCGCCGCGATGACACCGAACAGGTCCCGGCCCTTTTCCGTCAGGTGGTACTCATACCGGGGCGGGTGCTCCGAGTAGGCGCGCCGCTCGAGCACGCCGTGCTCGGTGAGCTTGTTCAGCCGGGCGGTGAGCACGCTGCGGGCCAGGCCCAGGCTGGCCTGGAAGTCGTCGAACCGCCGGGTGCCGCGGAACGCATCCCGCAAGATCAGCAGCGTCCACCACTCGCCCACCACCTCCAGCGTCCGGGCGATCGAGCAGTTCCAGTCCGCCAGGCTCGTCACCTTCATGCAAGCGAGCATACCGCCATTAAGTCTCTTGACAAGACTGACTCTCCCTGAGAGGGTCGGCACCAAGGTAAGTCTTTTGAAACGACTAACTGGGAGGATGTCATGTACGACCCGCCTGGCTACCTGTGGGTGATCACCATCGCCGGGGTCGCCGCGATCGCGGCTTCGGCCTGCGTCGTGCTGTACGGCGGCGCCGAACGCGCAGGCGTGGGCCGAAGGCGCGCCGCGCTGCTCGCCTGCGGCGCTGCCGTAGTCCTCGGTGGCTGGTTCACCGCCAGCGCAGTGATCGGGGGTAACGGCTGGTATCACACGCGGCTTGGCCACGCGGTGCCGTGGATGCCGATCGCGGTGGCAGGCTTCCTGGGCACGTTGCTGGCGCTGAGCCGGATCCCGGTGGTGGCGCGTGCTCTGGCGGCTCCGGGTATGGAAAGCCGCCTGCTGCGCCCCCACTCGTTCCGTGTGGCCGGGGTGGTCTTCCTGCTTTACCTGGCCCTCGGTCACCTGCCCGCGTTGTTCGCCCTGCCCGCAGGCCTGGGTGACATCGCCACCGGCATTGCCGCGCCGCTGGCCGCGCGCAGGCTCGCGCAGGGCGCCGGCCGTCGCGCCGCCCTGTGGTTGAACGCGTTCGGCCTCACCGACCTGGTCGTCGCCCTGACCCTCGGCGCCCTCACCGGATACGGGCTGCTCCACATCACGCCATCCGGCGCACCGATCACCGAGCTGCCGCTCGCGCTGATCCCGACGGTCGGCGTGCCGCTGCTGTTCACCCTGCACATCACGTCCCTGTCCGCACTGCTGCGAGCCCAGCGGCCGGCGCCGTCGGCCGTCAGTTCGCTCAGCGCTGGCGCCACGCCGGGCGCTGCTGTGGCGCCAAGCCCGGCATCACGTTCCCGGTGAAGCAGGGAACAGCGGACAAGACGATGCAGCCCAAGATCGATTCGCGCAAGGAGGCCGCGTCATGGAGCGCGCGATGAGGCATCCGAGGCCGTGGCTGGCGCTGGCTGTGATGTGCCTCGGGACATTCGCGGTGCTGCTGGATACCACGATCGTCAACGTGGCCCTGCCCAGCATCATCACCGGCCTGCACGCGTCCCTGGACCAGGCATTGTGGGTGGTGAACGGCTACCTGCTGGTGTTCGCCGCGTTGCTGATCCTGGCTGGCCGGCTGGGCGACCTGCTCGGGCCGCGGCGGATGTTCACCGCCGGGCTGGCCCTGTTCGCGGTCGCCTCGGCGGCGTGCGGCGCGGCCGCCTCACCCGGCGAGCTGGTCGCCGCCCGGGTGATCCAGGGAGTCGGTGCGGCGGCGCTGACCCCGCAGGTCATGGTGATCATCCAGCAGTTGTTCCCGCGGGAGCGGATGGGCGTGGCGTTCGGCGTGTCGTTCTCGATGGTGGGGCTGGCCGCGGTCAGCGGGCCCACGCTCGGCGGCGTGCTCACCACCTGCCTGTCGTGGCGGTGGGTGTTCTACGTGAATCTGCCGGTCGCCGCCGCCGCGATCGCGCTGGCGTATGCGTTCGTGCCGCAGGTGCGGACCGGGCGGCGGCCGCGGCTGGATGTGCCCGGGGTGCTGCTGGCCAGCGCGGGCTTGGCCGCGGTGTCCTGCGGGGTGATCGAGGGCCAGCGGTATGACTGGGGCACCGTCGGCCACGGCGTCACGGTCACCGAGATCATCGTGGCGGGCGTGGCGCTCCTGGCCTGCTTCGCGGCCTGGGAACGCAGGCACCGCGAGCCGCTGATGCCGCTGGGCCTGTTCCGCAGCGGCACGTTCACGATCATGGTGGTGCTGAGCTTCCTCGTCCAGTTCGCGCTGCAGTCGATGCTGCTGGTGAACTCGATCAACCTGCAGTCGGCTCTGGGCTTCACCGCCGTCCGCGCCGGGCTGACCGGCCTGCCGCTGACGCTGGCCATGACCGCCCTGGCCCCGTTCGCCGGGCGGCTCACCGACCGGTTCAGCGGCAAATACGTCCTGATGGGCGGGCTGGCCGTCTACGCCGCCGGAATCGCGGGAGTCGCCGCCGTTTCCTCGGTCCAGGCGACCTCGCTGACCTTCGCCCCCGCCCTGGTGGTCGCCGGCCTGGGGATGGGCGCGATCTTCGCCCCGCTGGCCACCATGGGCATGCGCGCGGCCCCGCCCGCGCTGGCCGGGGCCGCCTCCGGCGTGCTCAACACCGGCCGCCAGCTCGGCGCCACCTTTGGCGCCGCGATCACCGGCGCCGTGCTGGCCAGCCAGCTCGCCACCGGCCTGCACAGCCGCGCCCTGGCCGCGGCCCGGACCCTGCCCACGCCGGTCAGGCAGCCATTCGTGGCCGGGTTCGCCCGCGCGGCCCGCGCCGGCCTCCAGGTCGGGCGCGGCCAGGCCGGCGCCCGCATCCCCCCTGGCACCCCGGCTGCCCTGGTGCCCCGGCTGGAGCACCTGATCAACGACGTGTTCGCCCGCGCCTACATCGCTGCCATGCACCCGGCTCTGGCCATCTCGGTGGCCGCGCTGCTCGCCGGAGCCCTGGGCTGCCTGCTGCTGCCCCGCACCCCCGCACCGGCCCTCGCCCACCAGGCGGTGTCCCAGCCGGCCCACTCACCGCAGCAGGCCGCAGCCACCGCCGCCGCGGAACCTGGACCGGTGCCCCCCGGGGCGGAGCCCCCGGTGATCAGCCCCCCGGGCGGGCGAGTGCCCGCACGGGCTCACACAAGCGGTGACTAGTCCCGACAGGAGGCCCACACCATGACTGAGCAGATCGTCAAAGACCACGCCCTCGAGGCGCTTCGAACCGTTGCGAGCTGGCCGGGAGCGGACCGGACCACACTGGTCACGCTGGCCACGACGCTGGCCGCGACCGGTGCAGACGCCGAAGGCGCCGTCTTCTTCGGCGACCTCGCGGATCGCCAGCCCGGGCAGGTGCTGCCGCTGGCCCTGGCCGGCTTCTTCCAGGTGCGGGCCGGGCGGGATGTCCCGGCGGGCCTGGCGAAGCTGGACCAGGCAGCGGAGCAGGACCTGGGCCTGCCCCAGTACTACCGGGGCCTGGCCCTGGCGGCCCTGCCGCCTGAGGCCGGCAAAGCCGGGCAGGCGGTGGCCGACCTGGAGTTCGTGCTGGCCGTCCGCGACCAGTTCCCCTCCCCGATGATCCGCGCGGTGCATCACGGGCTGGCGGCCGCCCATGCCGCACTCGGCAACACCGGGCAGGCGTCCCAGGCGGCCGAGTCCTCCGGGCTGGCCGGCGCCCCGCCCGGCACCCGGCTGGAGTTCAGCGGCTACTGGGTGAATCCGGCCGAGGGATTCCGCTTCAGCTCACCCAGGATCAGCGAGCCAGCCCCGGGGATCCAGGTGGCGCAGGGATATGACTTCGGCGACTTCGCGTTTCTGGCCACCGGCGACGGCATCGTCGCGATCGACGCGGGCACCGCGCCCCGCCGGGTAGCCGCCGCGCTCGCCGACGCAGGCCTGCAAGCCAGCCAGGTCAGTCACGTGATCTTGACCCATGCCCACTTCGACCACGCGGGTGGCATCGGCGCGCTGCTCGGGCCCGGCACCACGGTGATCGCCCAGGCAGGCTTCCCCGCCGAACTGGCGCACCAGCGCGCGAACTTCGTTCCTTTCGGGTACTTCACCGGGACCGGGGCCGGGTTCGGCCGCGGCGGGGCCGCCGAGCCTGCGACGATCGTCGTGGACCAGCTGATCTCCGAGCCCACCACGGTGACCATCGGCGGATCCGGGATCGTCCTCTACCCGTCCTCAGGCGGCGAGACCAGCGACGCGCTGATGGCCTACCTGCCCGCCAGCGGCGTGCTGTTCACGGGCGACGTGATCATGCCCTACCTCGGCGCGCCGTTCTTCGCCGAAGGATCCCCCGACGGGCTGATTGAGACCCTGGAATTCATCACCGGGCTCCGGCCGCGCCAGCTGGTCCACGGCCACACCACGCTGACCGAGCTGTTCACCACCGACGCCGCCGCTGGCCTGCTCCCCGCGCTCAGCGAACTGCGCGAGCACGCCCTAGCCGGGATCACGGCCGGGAAGACCCTCACCGGCCTGCTGGATGCAAACCTGTTGCCTGAGGTCCTGCGCCAGCACCCCGCGGCTGCCGTCCCCTACCTCGTCACCCGGGACCACTTCCTGCAGCGGCTGCACCACCAGCACACCGGCTACTGGCAGAACGACGGGCAGGGCCTGGAGCCCATCTCCCCCGCCCAGCGGGCCGCCGCACTCGACCTGCTGGCCGACGGCAAGCCAGAACGGTTCGCCGAAGCGGCCAAGGCGCTGCTGGCACAGCGCGATCACGCACTGGCCCTGGAGGTCGCCACCGCGGGCCTGGCTCGCCACCCCGGCACCGCCGCATTGACGCAGTTGCGGCAGCAGGCGCTGCACCGGCTGATGGAACGCCACCAGCTGCAAGACCCGTTCCGGTTCCTCATCTACGCCGAGATGGCCGGCGCGGAGATCGGCCCAGCATCCTGAAAAGAGGACATCATGACCACGAATGCCCCGCCCAGCGGGACAGCGGCATCCACGGGCCTGCCAACACCTCCAGGGCGCCCGCGTCCATGCTGATGCTGCCAACCGGGCATGCGCATATTCCGCCGGGTGGACGTCGGCGCCACCGCCGCGATGGCGTGCATGACGACCGGCCTCCGGGTCACCGGCGACGAGAAGCGGTCACCCGGCGGCCCTGCCAGGATCTCATGGCTGACATTGTGGCGGTCCCGTGACTCGTGGCCGCAGTGCGGTGGGGCCACATCAGGTCGGCAAAGCCGGACTCGCCCTCCCTCCACCCACACCAGAATGCCGTCGGCAGCCAGCGCCAGAAACTCGGCCAGTCCGCGCAGCGCGACCTCGTCCGGGTGGCCATCCTGGGCATGAGCCTGCCCTGGACGTGGGGCGCCCGGAGGCCGCGCACCGCCTTGCCGCGGTCGCCGCGCGCCACCTTGCGCCAGGTGACCGGCGGGTCGTCGAGGACAAGCCGTTCGCCGGTCTCCGGCGGTCCATCGAGCCAGCGCAAGCCCCGGGAGATGTTCCCGAGGTGACATGGGCCCCCGGCGTCGGCGAGGTCAAGCAGCGCCATCGGGGCCATCGCGTGCTGATGGACGCTGTACACCGGATAGCCCTCCACGGTGCCGCCGGTGCGCGCGTCGTAGTGCCACCACCACTGCCCGTCCGCGCCCTGGGCCCGGCAGATGGCGGCGGCCACGGACTCCGCCGCCGCCAGCGCCCCGGGTCGTCAGCGCTGCCATGCAGCCTCGCGCGCGCCTGAATGGGGTACACCTGGTCGGCGAAGCTGCCCACACGGGCGCGGTACCAGGAACCCGCGCCGCCGCTGACGTGCGGGTAGACGGCTGCGGCGCGGGCCGCCAGCAAGCGGGCACGCGCCGCGGCCAGGTGCCGCTCCACGTCGGCCAGCGGGCGCGCCGCGACGAGGGCGGTGACGACCCAGGCGGCCGCGACCACGTCGACCGGGCCTTCGCGCCGGTCCAGTTCGGCCAGCCGGTCGAGGGCGTGCTGCAGCTCGCCGTGCTCTGCCTCGGCCGCGGCCCAGCACAGCAGGGCGGCATCGGCCCGGCTGGTGGCCTGATCCAGCCGTTTGGCCAGGCGCCCGACGAGGTCGTGGCCGTTCTCGCCGCCGAGCACGCTGCGCTGGTCCACCTCGGGCAGCCGCAGCAGGCCGAGCGCGGTGATGCACCCGTAACGGTGGCTCGTCCCCAGCGGCCGTAACTCCCAGCCCGCTGCGCGGCCGAGCTACAGGGCGACGCTGGTGATCACGGCGAACGCCGCCCCCGCCGGGTCGGCGAGCCAGGCCATCCGGCCGACGTTGGGGACGTCCTGGGCGGGCATGGCCACGGTCCCGCCCTGCCCGGCCGCCTTGGCGACCACCGCGTCGCAGTCCGCCGCCTCAAAGTACGGCAGCCACGCCGGCGTCATCCCCGCGGCCGCCATCTCCGGGCTGATCGGCACGATCCCGCCCTGGCTGCTGTCCTCGCCGCTGCCGTTCGGCCTGATCAGGGTGTAGCTGACGTCGCCCATCGGCACGTCCTGGGTGACCCAGCCGAACACCGCCTGGTAGAACGAGGCTGCCGCGGCGGCGCCGGGCGTGTGCAGCTCGGCCCAGCACAGCGTGCCCGGCTCGTTGACCGCGTCCAGGCCCCTGGTCTTGCCTGGCTGCCACACCGCGAACCGCGCCCCGGCCGGGTCGCTGAACTGGCCCATCCGGCCCTCGTCGAACACGTCGAAAGGATCCGCCCTGACCACGCCGCCGGCCTGCCTGACGGCGTCTGCCGCGGCGTCGGCGTTCTCGGTATGAAAATAGATCGTCCAGGACGGCGACGTGCCCTCCTCCATGATCGGCCCCACCGCTGCGACGGTCTTGCCGTCCAGCGTGAGCATGCCGTAGCCGCCCGCGTCGGGCCCGGCCGACTGGAACTCCCAGCCGAGCACGGCCCCGTAGAACGCAGCCGCCGCGCTGACGTCCGGGGTCGCCAGGTCGACCCAGTTCGGGGCGCCAGGGACGTAGTCGATGCTGAGCATTGGGCTTGACCTCCCCGTGTGTCACCTTGCGGGCCCGCCCGGCGGTGCCCGCCGTTGCGGCCCAGCATCCCACCGCCCACCGACAAACGGGCCCGCCACTGCGCAGCGACACGCCGGGGCCGGCCGGCGGCGGCAGCGCTACCGGGGACGGCCCGCGGCGCCAGCGGCGCCGGGCCGGTCAGCGGCCGACAGCGCGCGCCAGCTGCGCCTTGGTCATCGACGAGCGGCCCTTGACGCCGCGGCTCCGCGCCTCGGCGTAGAGCTGCTCCTTGGTCGGCCCGCCCGCCCCGCGGTGCGAGCGCAGCCCGCCGCGCCGGGACGAGGAGATGTCCTGCTTGGACGTGCGGCTCGCGCTGCGCGCCTCGCCCGTGCGGGCGCGTTCCTTGTTCGCCGTGCGCGCCGCGATCTCCTTCGCCCGGCCGGCGCTCTCGCCGCGCCGCTTGGCGCTCTCCTTGATGTGCTCGTACTGCCGCTCCCGCTTCGGGCTGGAACCCCGTGGCATGCCATGCCTCCTGTCCGCCGTAAAACCGGCCGTCGGTCCTTCTCTGGTGAGGGTGCTATGTACCCGCTCGGCGGTGCCCCATGCGGATGGAGCCCACACAGCGCGGCGCGCTCGCGCGCATTCCCGTCGGCTCCGCATTCCCGCCGGCTCCGCATTCCCGCCGGCTCAGCATTCCCGCCGGCTCAGCATTCCCGCCGGCTGAGCAATGCGGCAGCGCCGGCGAGCGGGTCAGGCGGCTGACTCCCGGTGCCATTCCCGGCGCGCCCTGGGCTCCCGCCCGGCAACCGGGCACGCGGGGCCGCACCGGCGTAGCCTGCCAGGCCAGCCGCGCCTGGCTGCCGCCGCGCCGATCTGGGCGGCTACCTCGCACGGCCGGTCACTGACGTCACCCCAGCCGTACCTGAGGATCACGATCCCATCGGCCGCCAGCGCGTTGTCCCTCCCGATGTCGCGCCATCGCTCCTCGACCGGATGGTAGGCCTGGCCGTCCAGCTCCACCCCGATGCCAAGCTCGCGGTACAGGTTGTCGAGGTACTCGCGCCGGGAGTTGCGGATGATCAGGACTTGGCGTTCCGCCGCGGGCAGACCGTGGGGACGCTCAACATTGCGCAGGTAGCGATGCTCCAGCGGCGTGTGCACCCCGTCGGCGATGTCGGCCAGGGCGGCAGCGAACCCGGCACGCCAGCGAACCCTCGCGCGTGACTCCATCGCCTGCAGAATCAGCTGTGGCGTGGTCAGCCGGCCGCTGCACGGGCGGCTGATCCAGCCGAAAGCGTCGTCGAAGGTGGCTGCGAGCTGGGCCAGATCGAGCGCTGTCTCCTCGATCCTGGTCCGCGGCGGCGTCCGGGCCGGGTGCCTGGCCTGATCGAGCCTGCCCGAGCGGTGCACGGCGATGCCGGGAATCCGGGCCATGTGCTTCGCCAGTGGCACCGTGACGTGGATGAGCCGGCTCGGCTCGGTGGCGAACCCGTCAAGCTCGGCTGCGGTCTCATGGCTGAGAACGGCATCCGGCCCGGCACGCAGCAACGCGGACCACAGCTCGGCGCGGCGGGTCAGCGGGCCGGTGAACGCCACGTAGACGCCACGGCTCACGCGCTGCCACCGGCCGCTTCGCACCAGCGCGACGGCCAGGTCCAGGTCGGCTCTTGCCCGGTCAAGCTGCCACCGGGCCAGGACGCCGGACTGGCGGGCCAGCAGCTCACCGATGAGATCGCGGGATCGTGCATTCATGCGAGGAATTTGGCCCGCGATCGCCTGTTGCGGCCTCCCCAATACCTGTGGATAACGCTTATCGGCCCCGCGGTCCTGTGGATAACCCGCGCGTCGGTCAATTCGGGCCGCGGTTTTGACGCGGTTTTCCATGATCGTGGTTGGTTGGTGACCATACTCGTCGTCAATCAACCATGATCATGAAATCTGCGCCGCCGGGGTCGGCGCTGGGCCGCCGGGGTCGGCGCTGGGCCGCCGGGGTCGGGCACCGCTGGTATCGCCTGCGGTTCTTGAGGCCAGTGTGATTCGAGTGAGCAGGGGTTCGCTCGGTGATGGCCCTCGGTGGGCCCGCTTAGAGCAGGCCGGCCAGCAGGACGGCGATGATGCCGGCCAGGAACACGCCGTCGAAGGTGCCGGCGCCGCCGATGGAGGCCACCGGCGCGCCCAGCCGCCGCACCTTGCCGATGTTGGCCAGGTCGGCGCCTGCCAGCGTGCCCAGCGTGCCGCCCACATAGGCCAGGCCGGCCACCGCGGCCGGGTGCAGGACCAGAGCGGTCAGCACGGCGAACAGGCCAGGCAGCAGCGTCGGCACGGCGATCCCGAGCCGGGGCACCGGCCGCGCCACCGCGTGCACGAGCGCGCCGACGATCGCGACCGCGGCCAGCGCCCACCAGCCGAGATGGTCGTGCACGATCAGGTACACGGACAGCGCCGCGGGAATCAGCGCGCCGCCCAGGTTGACGGCGAGCACCGTGACCCGGCTGCGCAGCACGGGAACGTAGTACCGGATCCCGAACGCGCTCGCGAAGGGCTCCACGGCCGTGACGCGGTCGCGGAACCGGGCGACCGGGATGTTCACGGCGCTGCCGAGCAGGCAGGCGAGCAGCACGATGGCGGCGGTCTCCGGCCCAATGCCCAGCCGCCCGAGCGCGTAGGTCGCGATGCCGACCAGCAGCAGCGCCGCCGCGGCCAGCGCGATGACGGCGGCAGCGATCAGGAAAGGCCCGGCCAGCGGCCAGTACAGGAAGGGCGACGGCGACATCCTCCGCCTCCCGCCGCCGCGCCCCGCGCCAGCGCTCCCCGCCACGTTGCGCCCTTCTTCCTGCAACGCTCCGTTCACGATATTACGTGACTGGCAGCGGTTAAAGCGATCCCCAACCGGACCCAAGAGGAATTCCCTGAACGTGACGCCGCTCCCGGGCTCGCCGCCGTCGGGGGCATCCTGTATGCGTGACACTGACGGCACTCGCCCGCTCGCTGCGCCGGAGCCCGAACCCCGGCGGCCCCGAAGAACACGCCAGGCGCCGGCTGCCCGGCCCGGACAGCGCCTGGTGGATCGGCCTTGTCGCGGCCGCGTTCACCGCGTCGCAGCTGGCGTTTGTTTCCCCGCGGCTGGGGCTGAGCTGGGATGAGGCTGTCTACGTCAGCCAGGTCAGCGGGCACGCGCCCGCCGCTTACTTCGACCCGGCGCGGGCCCGCGGGATCCCGCTGCTCGTCGCGCCGGTGACGCTGCTGACCTCCTCGCTCATCGCGCTGCGGGCTTACCTGTCGGTCGCGTCGGGCCTCGGCCTGTTCGGCGCGCTGATGGCATGGCGGCGGCTCCGGCCGGCCTGGCTGCTCGCGCTGGCCGGGCTGGCGTTCGGCAGCCTGTGGGTGGCCCAGTACTACGGCCCGCAGGCCATGCCCGACCTGTGGGTGGCGCTCAGCGCGCTCGCCGCCGTCGGGCTGTTCCTGCAGGCAGCCAGGCGGCTGGGCCGCGTGCCAGCGACCGGGCTGGGCGCGGTGCCTGCCCGGGAGCCGGGCGCGGTGCCTGCCGGGGAAGCGGCCGCGGTGCCTGCCTGGCAGGCGGGCGCGGTGCCTGCCC
>JASHPR010000544.1 GCA_030038015.1 Streptosporangiaceae bacterium | reverse complement strand
GGTCGGCGCGGGACGCCGGGCCGGGGACCGCGGGTTGACGCATGGGCGGGGAAGCTGGGCGGTATCCTCTTAGTTGCGTCATTGCGCAACTGCTGAAACCGTGACGGGGGAAGCGTGAGCGACGAATGGCACGACCGGCCCGCGCGGGGTGCGCGGGGTGCGCGCCGCCCGCCGCTGCCGCGCCAGGCTCCACCGCCCCGCCAGCCATTCTCGCACCGCCAGGCTTCACAGCCCGGCGAGGCCCCCTCGTCCTGGCAGGCCCCGTCGTCCTGGCCGGCCCCCTCGTCCCAGCAGGCCCCATCGTCCCAGACCCCCCCATCCCGGCAGGGTCCCCCATCCCGCCAGGTTGCCTCGTCCGGCCGGCCGCCGCGCCCGTCGCAGCCCGCCCGCCGGCCGTCCGCCCGGGGGTCCGGCAGGCCTCCCAGGCGGTCGTTGCGCGCCCGCTGGCGCGGGGTGAGCCCGCTCGCGAAGGCCGGCTACATCGGCGCGACCGTGGCGACAGCGGTCGCGGTGCTGATCAGCTTGACCGGTTATGCGCTTTACCTGAAGCTGGACCACAACATCACGGTGACGAACGTCGGCGGGCTGACCGGCCGTTCCGACGACGGCGTGCAGAACGTACTCATCCTCGGCTCGCAGACCCGTGACGGCCAGGGCCCCGGGTTCGGGTATGACCCAGACACCAACCTCTCGGACAACTTGCTGCTCGTCCACCTGAACGCGACGCACACGCACGCGACCGTCGTGTCCATCCCGCGGGACACGATGGTCTACGAGCCCGCCTGCAAGTCCAGGTTCGGCACCTACACCGTGCCCGCCCAGCAGCAGGCGATCATCGACGGGGCGATGAACCTGGGCGGCCCGACCTGCGCGGTGACCACCGTGGAGCATCTCACCGGGATCCAGATGGATCACTTCGTCGAGTTCGACTTCAACTCGTTCCGGACGATGGTCGACACGCTCGGCGGGGTCGAGGTGTGCGTGCCGCAGGCGATCAACGACCCCTACAGCAACCTGCACATCAGCGCGGGCAAGCACCTGATCACCGGCAACCAGGCGCTGGCCTTCGTCCGGACCAGGCACGGTGTCGGCGACGGATCCGACCTCGGCCGGATCGAGCTGCAGCAGGAGTTCTTCTCCTCGCTGATCCAGAAAGTGGAGAGCGAGGGAGTGCTGAGCAACCCGGTCCAGCTCTACGACGTCGCGAACACGGCCACCCAGTCGGTCACCGTGGATCCCGGCCTCGGGTCGATCTCCAAGCTGCTCTCGCTGGCCGCGACCCTGCGCCACCTGCACACCAGGGACGTCACCTTCGTCACGATGCCGACGGTCCTGGATCCGGCCAACAACGACCGGCTGCTGCCCGAGGAGCCGGAAGACGACATGATCTGGCAGATGCTGGACACCGACACGACGTGGGACGGCCACCTGCCTGCGACGCCGGCCAGCAGCGTCGACGTCACGGTGCTGAACGGCACCGGCATCACCGGGCTCGCCGCGCAGACCGCGGCAAGCCTGCGGGAGCTGGGCTTCCACGTTTCCTCGATCGGCGATGCCCCGTACACCTCGACCACCACCGTCAGCTACCCGGGCGCGGCCCAGGCCGGCGGCGCCTACACCCTGATGGGCGCGCTTGAGCAGGCTCCGGACAACGTCCAGGACGGCGTCAGCGGCCCAGTGACCCTCACGCTCGGCACGGACTTCAACGGGATCGTGCCGCCGCAGCCGGCGGCCAGGCACCACCACAGCACCGCCGCGAGCACCAGCACCACGCCGGACGCTGGCCAGCAGCCCGACGGCGCGCAGCCCACCGTTCCCGGGCAGTCGGCGGGCATCGAGTCGCGCAACGCCGCGGAGAACATCTGCGAGGGCATGCCCGGCGCCAACCCGGACCCCGGCACGCCGCCGTGACCGGCGACGGGGTCAGCTAGCCGGGCACAAGCGGGCGGATGGCGGCGGCCAGCGCACCCGGGACGTCGTCGATCAGCAGGTGCCGTCCGTCCCGCACCAGGTCCTCGCCGCCCACCACCACGTGCCGGACATCGGCGGCCGACGCGGCGAACACGACCGACGCCAGCGCCGTGGCCGGCGTCGCCCCTGCCAGCCTGGGTGAGTCGAGCCCGACGGTGACCAGGTCGGCGATGGCGCCCGCCGCGATCTCCCCGGCGTCCGGCCAGCCGAGGCTGGCGTGCCCGTCCGTGGTCGCCGCCCGCGCCAGGGCCCCGGCCCTGAAGTGCCCGCGCTGGCCGGTGGCGAGCCGCTCGCCGAGTTCCACCCGGCGGGCCTCCTCGAACAGGTCGATCACCGCCTGGCTGTCGCTGCCGAGGGTGAGCGCGCACCCGGCGGCCGCCAGCTCGCGGGCCGGCCCGATCCCGTCGGCCAGGTCGGCCTCGGTCGTCGGGCACAGGCAGGCGTAGCACCGGCTGCCGCCAAGCAGCTCTACGTCCCGGCCGGCCAGGTGAGTGGCGTGCACGGCGGTGGCCCTGGGCCCGAGCACGCCCGTGTCGTACATCACCTCGGCCGGGGTCCGCCGGTAGGCGGCCAGGCAGGCCTCGTTCTCCGCGCGCTGCTCGGACAGGTGCGCGTGCAGCGGCGCGCCGTAGCGGTGCGCCCAGGCGACCACGGGGTGCATCTGGTCCTCCGGCACGGCGCGCACCGAGTGGATCGCCGCCCCGGCGCGCGCGAGCGGGCCGAGCAGCCCGTGCTCGTCGGCGCCCAGGCCCTCGGCCCTGGCGGCCCACGCCTCGCCGTCCCGGTCGCCGAACCGGAGCTGGGCGCCGGACAGCGGCTGCGGCCGGCCATCGGGGCCCAGCCCGCCGGACAGGTAGCAGGTGTCGAGCAGGGTGATCCGGATCCCGGCCTGCGCGGCCGCGGCGACCACCGCCCTGCCCATCTCGTTCGGGTCGGCGTAGGGGGCGCCGCCGGGGCCGTGGTGCAGGTAGTGGAACTCCCCCACGCAGGTGATGCCGGCCAGGGCCATCTCGGCGTAGACGGCACGGGCGAGGGCCAGGTAGCTGTCCGGGTCCAGCGCGGCCGCTACCTGGTACATGCGCTCCCGCCAGGTCCAGAACGTGCCGGGGCCCACCTCGGTGGCGCCGCGCAGCGCGCGGTGGAATGCGTGCGAGTGCGCGTTCGCCAGGCCTGGCAGGGTCAGGCCGGGCAGCCGGGTCACGACGGCGCGCAGGTCGTCGGGGATGTCACCGGCGGGCACGCCGGGGCTGACGGCCGTGAACCGGCCCCCGGCCGCCTCGATCAGCACATCGGCGCGCACGCCCAGGCCAGGCAGCCAGGCCAGCTCGGCGAGCCAGGCGCGAACCGGGCCGTTCACCGGCCCGCCAGCTCGGCGAGCACCGCGGCCAGCGCGGCCACGCCCGCCGCACAGTCGGCCGGCTCGGCGTGCTCGGCGGGCGAGTGGGAGACGCCGGACGGGTTGCGCACGAACAGCATCGCCGCGGGCAGCCTGGCCGCCAGCACCCCGGCGTCGTGGCCGGCCCCGGTGGCCAGCACCGGGGCCCGGATCCCCTGCGCCGCCAGCGCGGCGGCCAGCCGGTCCCGCAGCGCGGCGTCGAACTCCACCGGCGGCGTGAACGACTCCCGGCGCATGCTGACCCTGACCCCCTCCGCATCGGCGGCCCGCCGTGCGGCGGCCTCGATCTGGCTCACCATGCGGTCGAGGATGCCCTGGCCCGGCGCTCGCGCGTCCAGCCAGGCCCGAACCGACGAGCTGATCGCGTTGGCTGCCCCCGGCTCCGCGGCGACCTTGCCGAACGTGGCCAGCCCCCCGTGCGCGGACGCGGCCCGCCTGGCCTCGAGCACCGTGGCCGCGTACGGGAGCATCGGGTCCCGGCGGTCGGCGAGCCTGGTGGTGCCCGCGTGGTCGGCCCGCCCGGCGAAATCGAGCCGCCACCGTCCGTGCGGCCAGATCCCCCCGGCGATCCCCACCGGCGCGCCGAGGCCATGCAGCGCGCTGCCCTGCTCGATGTGCAGCTCGACGAATGCGCCGATGCCCGCCAGCAGCCCGTCGTCGGCCCCGAGCCCGGCCGGGTCGAGCCCGGCCCCGGCCATCGCGGCGGCCAGCGTCACCCCGTCGCCGTCCCTGAGCTCCCGTGCGGCGGCAGGCTCCACCGCGCCGGTCAGCAGCCGGCTGCCCAGGCACGCCAGGCCGAACCTGCCGCCCTCCTCCTCGCAGAAGGCGGCCACCCCGACCGGCCGCGCCGGGGCGAAGCCACGCGCCCGGAGCTGGTCGATCGCCGCGAACGCGGACACGATGCCGAGCGGCCCGTCGTAGGCCCCACCGTCGGGAACCGAGTCGAAGTGGCTGCCGGTGACCACGGCGGAGCCGGGCTCGGCGGCCGGCCCGTCCGGCACATCCCACCAGGCCCACAGGTTCCCGTTGCGGTCACCCCCGGCTCGCATGCCGCGCTGCGCCGCGGCCTCGCCGAACCATGCGCGGCACGCCAGGTCCGCCTCGGTGAACGAGTAACGCCGGTAGCCGCCCGTTTCCCGGTCGCGGCCGACCGGCAGCAGCGA
Source organism: Streptosporangiaceae bacterium (assembly GCA_030038015.1). Classification (GTDB taxonomy): domain Bacteria; phylum Actinomycetota; class Actinomycetes; order Streptosporangiales; family Streptosporangiaceae; genus JASHPR01. Next base: position 18,178 of record JASHPR010000544.1, on the reverse strand, counting down.
GTCCCACAACCCGGCGAACCCCATCGCGGTCTCCTAGCGCAGTGCCGGCCGGCGCGGCAAGCCACGCATCAGGTCCGTATCCATTTTCCGGCTACGCAATGGCAACGTTCCGGCCCCCTCAGCGTGTCCGTAATCAGCATCCAGGTACTCGTATTCATGATCGTGGTTGATTGGTGACCGTACTCGTCCTCAATCAACCACGATCATGGAACTGAGGGCCGGCCCGGCGCGGCTGGCCAGCGGCGGCGCGCTGCTGGCCAGCGGGGGGCACTGCCCCGGCGGCCTCACCGGGCCGGGCCCGACATCGGGATCCGGACGCCGTGCTCGGCGGCGACCTCGGCCGCCCGGTCGTAGCCGGCGTCGGCGTGCCGGATAACGCCCATGCCGGGGTCATTGGTCAGCACCCGCTCCAGCTTCTGCGCCGCCAGGTCCGAGCCGTCCGCCACGCACACCTGGCCGGCGTGGATCGACCGGCCGATGCCCACGCCGCCGCCGTGGTGGATGCTCACCCAGGACGCACCCGACGAGGTGTTCACCAGGGCGTTCAGCAGCGGCCAGTCGGCGATGGCGTCCGAGCCGTCGGCCATGGCCTCGGTCTCGCGGTACGGGGAGGCCACCGAGCCGCAGTCCAGGTGGTCGCGGCCGAGCACGACCGGCGCCTGGATCTCGCCGCGCTGCACGAGCTCGTTGAACCGCAGCCCCGCCAGGTGCCGTTCCCCGTAGCCGAGCCAGCAGATCCGCGCGGGCAGCCCCTGGAAGTGCACCTTCTGCCCGGCCATCCGGATCCACCTGGCCAGCGCCTCGTTGCCGGGGAACAGGTCGAGGATCGCCGCGTCGGTCACGGCGATGTCCTTGGGGTCGCCGGACAGCGCGGCCCACCGGAACGGGCCCCTGCCCTCGCAGAACAGCGGCCTGATGTAGGCGGGCACGAACCCGGGGAAGTCGAAGGCGCGCTCGTAGCCGGCCAGCTTGGCCTCGGCGCGGATCGAGTTGCCGTAGTCGAACACCTCGGCGCCCGCGTCCTGGAACCCGACCATCGCCGCCACGTGCACCGCCATCGACTCGCGGGCCCGCGCGGTGAACCCCTCGGGATCCTCGGCCCGCAGCGCCGCCATGTCCTCGAAGGCGACCCCCAGCGGCAGGTAGGTCAGCGGGTCGTGGGCCGACGTCTGGTCGGTGACCACGTCGACCGGCGCTCCCATGGCCAGCAGCCGTGGCACGACGTCGGCGGCGTTGCCGAGCAGCCCGATGGACAGCGGCTGCGAGGCGGCGGCCGCGGCCGCGGCCCGGCGCACCGCGTCATCGACGTCGTCCGCTGCCACGTCCAGGTAGCCGTGCTCGATCCGCCGCTCGATCCGGGACGGGTCGCACTCGACGCAGATCGCGACGCCGCCGTTCATCGTCACCGCGAGCGGCTGGGCCCCGCCCATCCCGCCGAGCCCGGCGGTGAGCGTTATGGTGCCGGCCAGCGTCCCGCCGAACCGCTTGGCCGCGACGGCGGCGAACGTCTCGTAGGTGCCCTGCAGGATGCCCTGGGTGCCGATGTAGATCCAGGAGCCCGCGGTCATCTGGCCGTACATGGTCAGCCCGGCCGCCTCGAGCCTGCGGAACTCCTCCCAGGTGGCCCACTGCGGCACCAGGTTGGAGTTGGCGATCAGCACCCGCGGCGCCCACTCGTGGGTGCGGAACACCCCGACCGGCTTGCCGGACTGCACCAGCAGCGTCTCGTCGGCATCGAGGTCCCGAAGCGACCGGACGATCCCGTCGAACGCGTCCCAGCTGCGGGCGGCCCGGCCGGAGCCGCCGTACACGATCAGCTCGTCCGGATGCTCGGCCACCTCGGGGTCGAGGTTGTTCATCAGCATCCGCATCGCGGCCTCCTGCGGCCAGCCCTTGCAGGTCAGGGCGGTCCCCCGGGGCGCACGAACCGGGCGGGGGCCGGCGGGCGCGTGGGCGGGCTGGTGGGCAGCAGTCATGGCCGTCTCCTCGTCGAGTCGGTGATCGCAGGGAACGGCGGGTCGCCGCCGCTCCCGGTTCACCCTCCATTGTCCCCGGGCGCCGCGCGCGTCAGAAGCACGAGGGGGCGGCGGGCGGCGAAAAGAGTAGGATAGGTCACGTTTCGGGGGCGACGGCGTTGATTCGTTGCGGCTATTCCGGGTCGTAACTAGGCTTTTGCGGAGTCCGAATTGACGCGTGCGATGCCATACGCAGCGTCCCAGGGGGAAGCGTGGCGACGTACATCCTGAGGCGCATCGGGCTGGCACTCGTCACCCTCTGGCTGCTCAGCTTCATCGTGTTCTTCGCCGGGCAGGTGCTGCCCGGCGACCCGGGCCGCGCGATACTCGGCCCGCTGGCCGAGCAGAGCGCCGTGCACGCGCTCGATCACCAGCTCGGCGTCGACCGGCCGCTGCTCACCCAGTACTGGACCTGGGTCACCGGTCTTTTCCGCGGCGACATGGGCATCTCTTACCAGTTCCGCAGCCCGGTCGAGCCGTTCATCCGCGGCGCCCTGGTGAACTCCGTCAAGCTGGCGGCGCTCGCGTTCATCATCGTCGTGCCGCTGGGCATCGCCGGCGGGGTCGTCGCGGCGCTGCGCGCAGGCCGGCTGACCGACCGGGTGATCTCGGTGAGCGGGCTGTCCGCCGCGACGGTGCCCGAGTTCGTGTCCGGGATCGTGCTCATCATCGTGTTCGCCGTCGAGCTGAAATGGCTGCCGGTCTCGGCCTCCGCCGGCCCCGGCGCATCGGCCGCGTCCCAGCTCGAGCACCTGATCCTGCCCGCGATCCCGCTGGTTCTCGTGCTGTTCGGCTACATCGCCCGGATGGCGCGCGCCGGGACGATCGAGGCCCTCGGCTCGGACTACGCGCGCACCGCGACGCTGAAGGGGCTCAGGCGCTCGGTGGTGATCCGGCGGCACATCCTGCGCAACGCGCTGCTGCCGACGATCACGGTGATCGCCACGCAGGCCGGCTACCTGGTCGGCGGGCTCGTCGTGGTGGAGACCCTGTTCAATTACCAGGGAATCGGGAAGCTGATCTTCACCGCCGCGACAGCGAAGGACTTCCCGATGCTCGAGGCGGGCGTGCTCACGATCGGCGTGGTGTACATGGTCGCCACGCTGATCGCGGACATCCTCTACACCGTGCTCAACCCGCGGCTGCGCCTCGGGGGCGCCGGGTGAGCCTGACAGCGCCGCCCGGCGCCGCCGGCCCAGTCCCTCCGGCGGCGGAGGTCACGGTCGCCCACCCCCTGGCCAGCAGCGAGCGGACGCCGTGGGCGCTGCTGCTGCGCAAGCCGACGTTCATCGCCGGCGGCGCGATCCTGCTGTTCTGGGTCGTCTGCGCGGTGGCCGGCAGCGCCATCGCGCCGCACAGCCCGTTCGCCCAGCAGCTGCTGGACACCAACGCCCCGCCGTCGGCCGCGCACTGGTTCGGCACCGATCAGCTCGGCCGCGACGTCCTGTCCAGGGTCATCGCCGGGGCCAGGGACATCCTGCTGATCGCGGTCGCGGCCACCGTCCTCGGCACCCTGCTCGGCACGGCGCTCGGCCTGGTCATGGGATATCTCGGCGGCGTTATCGACATCCTGGTCGGCCGGGTGGTCGAGGCGGTGCTCGCGCTGCCCGTCGTGATCGTCGCATTCCTGTTCATCGTCGCGCTCGGGCCGTCGACCGGCACGCTGATCGTGGTCGTGGGGTTCGTCTTCACGCCGCTGATCGCCCGGACCGTGCGCTCCGCCGTCCTGGTCGAGAGCCAGCTCGACTACCTCTCCTCGGCGCGGCTGGCCGGCGAGAAGCCCGCCCGCATCATGGCCGCCGAGATCTTCCCGAACGTGCTCCCGGCGGTCCTGGTCGAGTTCACCGTCCGGCTCGGCTACGCCGTCTTCGCCGTTGCCACGCTGTCGTTCCTCGGCTTCGGCGTGCAGCCGCCCACGCCCGACTGGGGGTCGGACATCGCCGCGAACTACGGCGTGCTGCCGGCCGGGTACTGGTGGGAGACGCTGTTCCCGGCGCTGGCCATCGCATCGCTCGTCGTGGCCGTCAACCTGGTCACCGACGCCATCGAGCAGGTGCTCTCCTCGTGACCGCCGCCGGCACCACGGCCGCCGCCGACGCCGCAGGCGAGACCGGGCCCACCCTGGCCGTCGAGCACCTGGAGGTCACCTACCGGGTGCGCGGGCGCGACCGCCGGGCCCTGCGCGACGTGTCGTTCCAGATCGGCCGCGGCGAGTCCTACGGCCTGGTGGGCGAGTCGGGATCCGGCAAGTCGACGGTGGCGCTGGCGCTCACCAGGTACCTGCCGCCGGGCGGCAGGGTCAGCGCCGGGACGATCACGATCAACGGCGCCGACCCCCTGGCCATGGGCCCGGCGGCGCTGCGCAACCTGCGGGCCGCCGCGGTGTCCATGGTGTACCAGGAGCCCGGCCAGGCGCTGAACCCGTCGATCAAGGTGGGCCGCCAGGTCGCCGAGGTGTACGAGATCGCCGGGATGAGCCGGGCGGCCGCGCTGGAGCGGGCCGAGGCCATGCTCCGCACGGTGCAGATCGCCGACCCGGGCCGGGTGATGGGCCGCTACCCGCATCAGCTCTCCGGCGGGATGGCGCAGCGGGCCGTGATCGCGATGGCGCTGGCCGCCGAGCCCTCGCTGCTGATCCTGGACGAACCGACCACGGCCCTGGACGCGACCGTCGAGGCCGAGGTGCTCGACCTGGTGGCGGCGCTGCGCGAGCAGTACGCCACCTCGGTGCTGTTCATCAGCCACAACCTCGCCGTGATCGCGAAGATGTGCGACCGGGTCGGCGTCCTTTACGCCGGCGAGATCGTCGAGGAGGGCGCGGCCCGCGAGGTCTTCGACGCCCCGCGCCACCCCTACACGGTCGGCCTGCTGCGCTGCATCCCCCGCGGCGGCCAGCGCAAGGATCACGGCAGGCTGGACACCATCCCCGGCTTCCTGCCGCCCCCGGGCCACGAGCTCACCGGGTGCATCTTCGCCCCGCGCTGCCCGATCGCCGAGGACCGGTGCCGGGCCGCGGCCCCGCCGGCGTTCGCCACCGGCCCGGGCCGGGCCTCCCGCTGCTACCTCCACGACCGCACGCCTGACCTGCCCAGGAATACGCCCGCCGACCTGGACCTGCCCCCGGAACGTGACGCCGGCCGGCCGGTCGTCAGGCTGCAGCGGCTGTCCAAGACGTTCAGGTCGCGCGGCGAGGCGGTCAGGGCCCTGGCGGGCGTGGACCTCACCCTTGGGCTCGGTGAGACGCTCGGGCTGGTCGGCGAGTCGGGCAGCGGCAAGACCACTCTGGCCCGCGCGCTGCTCGGGCTCATCCCGCCGGACGAGGGGTCGGTCATCGACCTCGACGGGCAGCCGCTGCCGCCGGACGCGCGGCGCCGGCCGCGCGAGCAGCTCAAGGCGCTGCAGATCGTGTTCCAGAACCCGGACTCGGCGCTGAACCGCCGCCAGACGGTCCGCCGCCTGATCAGCAGGCCGCTGACCAGGCTGGCCGGGCTGTCCGGCGCCCGCCTCAGGGAGCGCCTGGCGGACCTGGTCAGGTCGGTGCGCATGGAGGACCGTCACCTGCCGCTGCGCCCGGGCCAGCTGTCCGGCGGCCTCAAGCAGCGGGTGGCGATCGCCCGGGCCTTCGCCGGCGGCCCGCGCATCGTGGTGTGCGACGAGCCGACCTCGGCGCTGGACGTGTCGGTGCAGGCGGCGATCCTCAACCTGCTGGTCGACCTGCAGGCCAAGGAGAAGGTGACCTACCTGTTCATCTCCCACGACCTGGCCCTGGTCCGGTACCTGTCCGACCGCATCGCCGTGCTCTACCTGGGCCGCGTCATGGAACTCGGCCCGGCCGAGGCCGTGTTCGCCGGGCCGCACCATCCCTACACCGAGGCGCTGCTGTCGGCCGCCGTGAGCCTGGACGGGCAGCGCCAGAGCCGGATCCGGCTGCACGGGGAGATCCCGTCCGCCGCCGATCCCCCGCCCGGATGCGTGTTCCACACCCGCTGCCCGCGCAAGCTGCCCACCGGCGAGTGCGAGTCGGCCGAGCCGCCGCTGCTCGAGGTCGGGCCCGGCCACCTGATGAGCTGCCACATCCCCATCGACCGGCTAGCAGTCCTCCAGGGAGGATCCACATGAACGCAGACCAGCGCCGCCTCGGCCGGCTCCGGGCCGGGCAGGGCGAGATCGCGAACCACGTGATCGACGAGTTCGCCGCGGGGAGGCTGTCGCGCCGGGACTTCATCCGGCGCGGCACGGTCGTCGGCCTGTCGCTGCCGGTGCTCGGCGCGGTCCTGTCCGCCTGCGGAAGCTCGAGCAGCTCGTCGCCGGGCGCCGCCGCCAAGGCGGGCGCGACGATCAGGACCGGGCTGGTCACGCCAACCGCGGCGATCAACCCGGTGACCGTGGCCGACCAGGGCGGCCTGGTCATGCTCGCCCAGACCGGCGAGTACCTCAACCTGTCCACCGAGACCTTGTCGCTGAAGCCGGTGCTCGCCGAGAGCTGGACCCCCAACGCCACGGGCGACGTGTGGACGTTCAAGATCCGGCAGGGGGTCAGCTTCCACGGCGGCAAGCCGCTCACCGCGGACGACGTGGTGTACACCTACAAGCTGCAGAGCAACCCGAGCAGCGCGTCCAACGCCCTGTCCAACTTCGGCGGGGTGCTGGACCCGTCCGGCGTCGTCAAGGTGGACGACTACACCGTGGCCTTCCACCTCGAGGCCCCGAACGGGAACTTCCCGTACCTGACCTCGTCGGACAACTACAACATGATCATCATCCCGGACGGCTACAACCCGGCCGACTGGCAGGCCTCGTTCATCGGCACCGGGCCGTTCGTGCTGAAAAGCTACACGGCGAAGGTCGGCGCGTCGTTCACCCGCAACGAGAAGTACTGGGGCACCAAGGCGCTGCCCGCTGCGACGCAGTTCACGTTCTACTCCGACCAGACCCCGGAGAACCTGGCCCTGACCAGCGGGAGCATCGACGTCGTCTCGTCGTTCGCGGTGTCCGGCGGTGAGGAGCTGCTCGCGGAGGGGGCGCCGTACAACATCATCAGCCTGAAGTCGAGCGCGCACCGCGAGCTGTCGATGCGCTGCGACCAGGCCCCGTTCACCGATCCCCGGGTACGCCAGGCGATCGCGCTCACGCTGGACCGGCCGGCGATCGTCCAGGCGCTGTTCAAGGGCTACGCGGATGTGGGCAACGACAGCCCGTTCGCCCCCGTCTTCCCGTCCACGAACACCAGCGTGCCGCAGCGGAAGCAGAACATCGCCCAGGCCAAGGCGCTGCTTTCGGCCGCGGGGCACCCGTCGGGGTTCACCACGCAGCTCATCACCGAGCAACTCGCCGAGATCCCCGAGTACGCCCAGATCGTGGTGCAGGCGGCCAGGGAGATCGGCGTGACCATCAAGCTGACGGTCGAGTCGTCGGCCCAGTACTACGGCAAGGCCACGTTCGGGAACTCCGACTGGCTCGACGCCACCATGAGCCTGGTCGACTACGGCCACCGCAGCGTGCCGAACGTGTTCCTGACCGCGCCGCTGGAGACGACCAACGCCAGGACCGGGACCGGCGCGTGGAACGCCGCGCACTTCAGCAACACCCAGTACGACACCCTGGTGAGCCAGTACATCGCCACCGTCGACCTGTCCACCCAGCGCACGATCGCCGGGCAGATCGAGACGCTGCTGCTCAGCGAGACGCCGGTGATCTACGGGTACTTCTTCAACTGGCTGGCGGCCACGGCGAAGAACGTGAGCGGCGTCTACCCGACGGCGATCGGCCACATCTTCCTGTACGGCGCGGCAAAGAGGTGACCTTCGGCCCGGCCGCGGCGCCGTGGCGGCGCGGGCTCGCGTCCTGCCGCGCCCCCGCCCGTCCTGCCCAGCAGGAATAATGGGCCCCGGAGGCTCGTTGGTCCGACTCTGCCCGCGTTGAGGCACGGACCTGACACCCACATCCCAAGGCACCCAGCAATGTTCTCTGTCAACAAGGAGCACGACCAGGAGGCGCACGGTCACCAGCACCGTGACGTCTCCGGCGGCTGGCTGCGGCCGGCCGTGTTCGGCTCCATGGACGGCCTCGTCACCAATGCGTCGCTGATCGCAGGCGTGGGCGGCGGCGGCGGCAGCCCGCACACGCTGATCCTGGCCGGCCTCGCCGGGCTGGCGGCGGGGGCCTTCTCCATGGCCGCCGGCGAGTACGTCTCGGTGTCCTCGCAGAACGAGCTGGTCGCCGCCGAGGTGCGCAAGGAGAAGTTCGAGCTGGAGCACAACCCCGACGCCGAGCAGCGGGAGCTGGCCGAGGTGTTCCGGCTGCGCGGGGTCGACGCCGACCTCGCGCAGGAGGTGGCCAGGCAGGTCTCCCGGCGCCCGGACGAGGCGCTGCGGGTGCACGTCCGGGAGGAACTCGGCGTCGACCACAAGGAGCTGCCGTCCCCGGTCACGGCGGCCGGTGCGTCGCTGGTGACGTTCGCGCTCGGCGCGCTGATCCCGCTGATTCCGTACCTGGCCGGGCTCCGCTCGCTCGCCGCCGCGCTCGTCCTCGCCGCCGTCGCCGCCTTCCTGGGCGGCGGGCTCGTCGCGCGGATCACCGACCGGCCGTTCCTGCACGGGGCCGGGCGCCAGCTGCTGCTGGCCGTGACCGCCGCCGGCCTGACCTACGGCATCGGGAGCCTGGTGGGCGCCGTCGCCTCCTGACCGGCTGCTGCCCTGCCCGGTTACCAGGCGTCCGAGCCGAACCAGTCCTCGGCGTGGCCACCCGACTCGGTGAGCAGCTTCAGGTCGGCCTCGACCATCATCGCGACCAGCTCCTCAAAGCCGATCTTCGGCTCCCAGCCGAGCTCGCCGGCGGCCTTGGCCGGGTTCGCGCACAGCCGGTCCACCTCGGCAGGCCTGATGAACGATGCGTCGGTCACCACGTGGTCCCGCCAGTCCAGGCCGGCCACCGCGAACGCCAGCTCCACCAGCTCGCCGACGCCGTGCGTGACGCCGGTCCCGATCACGTAATCGGCGGGCTCGTCCCGCTGCAGCATCAGGTGCATCGCGCGCACGTAGTCGCCGGCAAACCCCCAGTCCCTGCTGGCGCTGAGGTTGCCGAGGCGCAGCTGCCGCTCGTATCCGAGCCTGACCTTGGCGACGCCGAGCGACACCTTGCGGGTCACGAACTCGGCGCCCCGGCGCGGCGACTCGTGGTTGAACAGGATGCCCGACACGGCGAACATGCCGTAGGACTCACGGTAGTTCTGCGTCAGGTGGTGGCCGTACGCCTTGGCCACGCCGTAGGGGCTGCGCGGGTGGAACGGGGTCTGCTCGGTCTGCGGCGACTCCCGCACCTTCCCGAACATTTCCGACGACGAGGCCTGGTAGAACCGGATCTGGCCGGTTGACGGGCTCCGCGATGCGCTGATCCCGCTGCACACCCGGATGGCCTCGAGCACCCGCAGCACGCCCAGGCCGGTGACCTCGCCGGTCAGCTCTGCCTGCTGCCAGGACATGGGCACGTACGAGATGGCGGCCAGGTTGTAGACCTCGTCGGGCTGCACCCGCTCGACCGCCGATATCAGGCTGCCCTGGTCCAGCAGGTCGCCGCGGACCAGGCGGACATCGCCGAGGATCTCGCGCACCCTGCGGACCCGCGGGTTGGCCTGGCCCCGGACCAGGCCCCAGACCTCATATCCCTCGGCAAGCAGATGCTCGGCCAGGTAGGAACCGTCCTGGCCGGTGATTCCCGTGATCAGGGCGCGTCGTGTCAGCAGAGTCTCCCCATCTCGCAGGCCGGCCGCGACCGCGGCGAACCATTTGTCACGTCGCGGCAGCTTACCGATACCCGGGGCCCGTCAGCACTCCCGGGACGCACGCGGGCTCGCGCGTGATTTACGTATGGGGCGCAAGAGCACGCAAGGTACCGCCTGGTAATGTTCGCTGCTTAGGGGGTCACGCGGCCACGCCTTCTCGCGAGGTGGCTGCCAGCGGCAGATGAGGAGGCAAACCTGCGTGAGCACTGTGCCATCCCGGGGCGCGACCCCCATGCCCCTGCGAACGCAAGCCCGCGGGCCCGATCCCGGTGCCCCGCTGCGGGTGGCGCTGCTGTCCTACCGCAGCAAGCCGCACTGCGGCGGCCAGGGGATCTACATCAGGCACCTCTCCCGTGAGCTGGCCGCGCTCGGCCATCATGTCGAGGTGTTCTCCGGGCAGCCGTACCCGGATCTCGAGCCGGGCCCGGTGCTGCGCGCCCTGCCGAGCCTGGACCTGTACCGGGAGCCCGACCCGTTCCGCACCCCGCGCCTCGGCGAGTACCGCGACTGGATCGACGCGCTCGAGGTGGCCGCGATGTGGACGGGAGCCTTCCCCGAGCCGCTGACATTCAGCCTCCGGGCCCTGCGCGCGCTGCGGGAGCGCCGCGGCGACTTCGACATCGTGCACGACAACCAGGTCCTGGCCTACGGCATGCTCGGCATCGCCCGCCTCGGCCTGCCGCTCGTCACCAGCATCCATCACCCGATCAGCGTTGACCGGCGGATCGAGCTGGCCGCCGCCAGGGGCCTGTCCCGGCTCTCCAAGCGCCGGTGGTACGGGTTTGTCCGGATGCAGGGCAGGGTCGCCCGGCGCGCCGGCCCCGTGCTCACCGGTTCCGAGTCGTCCCGCGACGACATCTGCCGCGACTTCCGGGTGCCCAGGCCGGACGTGCACGTGATCCCGCTCGGCGTGGATACCCGGTTGTTCCATCCCGGCCGGGCGCCGCGCGTGCCCGGCCGGATCGTGGCCGTGGCCAGTGCCGACTCGCCGGTTAAGGGCATCTCGACGCTGCTGCGCGCCGTGGCGAAGCTCACCACGGAACGCAGCGCCGAGCTGACCGTGGTCGGCAAGCCTGCCCCGGGCGGGCCGACGGAACGGCTCGTCGCCGAGCTGGCCCTGGGCGACAAGGTCAGGTTCATGAGCGGGATCAGCGACGCCGAGCTCGCCGCGTTCATCGCGACGGCCGAGATCGCCGTGGTGCCGTCGCTGTACGAGGGCTTCTCGCTGCCCGCCGTCGAGCACATGGCCTCCGGGACCCCGCTGGTCGCCAGCAGGACGGGCGCGCTGCCCGAGGTGACCGGCGACGCGGCGCTCCTGGTCACGCCGGGCGACGCCGAGGAACTGGCGGTCGCGCTGCGGCTGCTGCACGACTCGGCAGCGCAGCGGGAGCGGCTGTCCGCCCTGGCGCTGCGCCGGGTGCAGGAGCGCTTTGCCTGGCCCGCGGTCGCCAGGGCCACCGTCGACCGGTACCGCAGCGCGATCGGGGCGGCCGCGGCGCGGCACGGGGCGCCGCCATGCTGACCGTCGACTTCTCCCGGTTCCCCGTCCGGCCAGGCGACCGCGTGCTCGACCTGGGCTGCGGGGCCGGCAGGCACGCGTTCGAGGCGCTGCGCCGCGGCGCCCGCGTGGTGGCGCTGGACACCGACGAAGGCGAGCTGCGCCAGGTGTCGGCCATGTTCGCGGCGATGAGCGAGGCGGGTGAGGTGCCCCGCGGGGCATCCGCCACCGCGGTCGCGGCCGACGCCACCGCGATGCCGTTCCCCGACGGCTGCTTTGACCGGGTGATCGCCGCCGAGGTGCTCGAGCACATTCCCGCCGACCAGGCGGCCATGAACGAGATCGCCCGGGTGCTCCGGCCCGGCGGTGCCGCCGCCGTCACCGTGCCTGCGTGGCTCCCCGAGCGGATCTGCTGGCGGCTCTCCGACGACTATCACACGGTCCCGGGCGGCCACCTGCGGATCTTCACCCGCCGCGAGCTTGAGGCGAAGCTGGACCTGGCTGGCCTGTCCGTCGGCGGCCACCACCACGCCCACGCGCTCCATTCGCCGTACTGGTGGCTGAAGTGCGCGGTCGGCGTGCGCAACGATGACCACCCGCTGGCCCGCGCCTACCACAGGCTGCTGGTCTGGGAAATCATGAAGAGGCCCGGGATCATGCGGCTGGCCGACCGGGCGCTGAACCCCCTGATCGGCAAGAGCGTCGTGGTCTATGCGGTCAAGCACGCCGCTGCCGCCAGGGGCGCCGGCCGCGGCGGCGTGCCGGGCACGGGTGCCGCCGGGGCGGCGCGGCCCGAGGAGGCACATGCTGCGGCCTGAGGGCCTGGCCGGCACGAGCCTGCCCCGCCCAAGCTCCGGGGGCACCTGGCTGCCCTCTGTTCCCGGGATCCTCACCGCCGGCCAGGTCCTGGCGACCGGCAACAGCATCGCCGCCGTGCAGCAGCGTGACGGCGCGATCGGCTGGCCGGACGGCCACGTCGATGCCTGGAACCACGTCGAGTGCGCGATGGCGCTGAGCGTGTGCGGGCTCCGCGGCGCCGCGCGGCGCGGCTACGAGTGGCTGCGGGCCACCCAGCGGCCGGACGGGTCGTGGCCGAAGCTGGCCGCGGGCGGCTCGGTCCTTGACCGCGCGGTGGAGAGCAACCACGCGGCCTACCCCGCGGTCGGAGTCTGGCACGAGCTCCAGGTCACCCGCGACGACGCGTTCGTCCAGCGGATGTGGCCGGTGGTGCGCAAGGGGATCGACTTCGTGCTCGGCCTGCAGCAGCCCCGAGGCGAGATCATCTGGCAGCGCCGGCCCGACGGGTCGCCCGGTTCCTACGCCCTGCTGACCGGCAGCTCCAGCATGCACCACGCGCTGCGCTGCGCCATCGCCCTCGCCGAGTACGTCGGCGAGCCGCAGCCCGACTGGGAGCTGTCGGCCGGCCAGCTCGGTCACGCGGTCGCCTGCCATCCCGAGGCCTTCGCCGACAAGAGCAGGTACTCGATGGACTGGTACTACCCGGTGCTCGGCGGCCCGCTGCGCGGACGGGCGGCGGCCGAGCGCCTGGGAGCGGGCTGGGAGACGTTCGTCGTGCCCGGCCTGGGCGTCCGGTGCGTCAGCGACCAGCCCTGGGTCACCGGGGCGGAGACCTGCGAGCTCGCGCTGGCCCTCGACGTGATCGGCGATCACTCCCGCGCTCTGGAGATGCTCGAGCAGATGCAGCACCTGCGTGACCCTGACGGCAGCTACTGGACCGGCTGGCAGTACAGCAACCGGGCGCACTTCCCGAATGAGCGGAGCAGCTGGACCGCAGCGGCGGTCGTCCTGGCCGCCGACGCGCTGTCCGGCGCCAGCGGCGGCTCGGGGATCTTCACCCTCGGCACGGCGCGGTGGGCCGTCGGCTCGCCCGTCGATGCGGCGGCGTGCGGATGCGAGGGGCCGGTGGCAGGCTGGCCGTCGGCGGCGTCGGCCGACACCGTGTGACCCCCGGCGCCCCGTGGTCAGCCGATGCCCTCGCCGACCCGCTCCAGCACGCGCAGCGAGCCCTCCACCCGCACCTCGGCGAACGCGCCGGACTTGAGCGCGCGCTGGTAGATCCGGAACGGGGCCTGGCCGCCATCGGCCGGGTCGGGGAACACGTCGTGGATGGCCAGCGCCCCGCCGGCCGCCACCCACGGGGCCCAGCCCTCATAGTCGGCCGTTGCCGCGGCGTCGGTGTGCCCGCCATCGATGAACAGCATCCCCAGCGGCACCCGCCACAGCCCCGCGACGTCGGCGGACCTGCCCACAATGGCGATCACGTGCTCTTCCAGGCCGGAGGCGGCCAGGGTGGACCGGAAATGCGGCAGCGTGTCAAGCCGCCCGGTCACCGGATCGACCAGGGTGGGGTCGTGGTACTCCCAGCCCGGCTGGTTCTCCTCTGAGCCATGGTGGTGGTCGACGGTGATGACGAACTGGCCCGCATCCCGGGCCGCGGCGGCCAGGTAGATCGTTGACTTGCCGCAGTAGGTCCCGATCTCGGCGACCGGGCCACGGGGCGCGTAGGCCGCCGCGGTCTCGTAGAGCGCCAGGCCCTCGGGCGCTGGCATGAAGCCCCTGGCGGCCTCGGCGGCGCGGGTGAGTTCAGCGTGCAAGCCCATGCCCGTTAGTGTGCCGCCCCCGCGCTTGCCGGTGCGCGCCGGGACGTGCTCTACTCGCTAGTACCCCCAGGACCACGACGTCAGGAGACCAGTGAAAGTAGCAGTCGACCGCGACTCCTGCGAGGCCAACGCGGTATGCGCGGGCCTGGTGCCCGAGGTGTTCGAGGTGGATGACGAGGACCAGATGCACATCCTGGTGGCCGAGGTGCCGCCGGCCCTCGCCGACGCCGTGCGGCACGCCGTCATGTCCTGCCCCAAGGCCGCGCTCCGCATCGAGGAGTAGCCTCACCGGCCCCGGGATGAGGGGTCAGCTTAAGGCGCCACCGGCGATGGCGGCCCCGACCAGGATCAGGATCACGCCGCTCATCTGCTCGCTCCGCTTGCCGACCCACCGGCCAAGCAAGCCGCCGAGTTCCAGGCCCAGCAGCGACATGGCAACGCTGACCGAACCGATCAGGATTGCCCCGGCCACGATGCCGACCCGGCAGGTGCCGAGCGCGAAGCCGACGACCAGGTTGTCCAGGCTCAGCACGAGCCCGCTGACCAGGAGGCGGCCGAGGCGAGGCTGCAGGCCGGAAGGAACGGCGGCCTCGCTCCCCGGCTCGGCTGGCGGGTTCCTGCGGCTGTCACGGAGCGACCGCACCAGGCCAGACGCGCCGACCAGCATGAGCAGGATCGCCCCAGGCCACCGCACGGCCTGGCCGAGGCCGGCGGCGAACCGCTGGCCGGTCAGCAGCCCTGCCAGGGGCATCCCAGCCTCGAACGCACCGAAGACCAGGCCCACCTGGAGCCGGGTGCGGGCGTTGACGCCCGTCACGCCGATGCTGATCGATGCAGCCAGGTTCGACAGCCCTACCGCGACCGCGGCGAGCAGGAGCGCGATCACGCGCACACACTATCCGCCTTGATCGTCAGCACACCAGGCACCCGGCCTGCGCCCCCGCCAGGGAAGTACGCCACGAGATGGCGGGCGAGGCGCGCGACCGCCGCCTCGGCGTCCTGCCCGCCGGCGCCCGGTGCCCTTCCCCGGCCCTCGTGCCGGCCGGCGCCCGGTGGGATTTCCCGGCCGCTCCTCGCGCGCCGGCGGCCGGTGCCATACGCTGCGGGCATGCGGGTCGCGCTTTGCCAGGTACCGGTCAGTTCCGATCCGGCGGTCAACCTGGGCCGTGCCAAGGCGGCGGTCGCTGACGCGGCCGCGGCGGGCGCACAGCTGGCGGTCTTCCCCGAGGGAGCGCAGGCGCGCTTCGGGACCGACCTCCGTGCCGTCGCCGAGCCCACCGACGGCACGTTCTGCAGCGGCCTTTCCGCGGCAGCGCGCGACCACGGGGTCGCGGTGGTCGCCGGGGTATACGAGCCGGGGCCTGGTGACCGGGTCTACAACACCGCCGTCGCGTTCGATGCTTCGGGCCGCCTGGCCGCGGCCTACCGGAAGATCCACCTGTTCGACGCGCTCGGCCAGCGTGAGTCCGATCAGGTCGCGCCGGGCAGCGAGCCCGTGCTTGCCGACCTTGGCGGCCTCAAGGTCGGCATGCTGATCTGCTACGACATCAGGTTCCCCGAGCACGCGCGGGTGCTGGCGGCCCGGGGTGCCGACCTGATCGTGGTCCCGGCCGGCTGGGCCGCGGGGCTGTTCAAGGAGGAGCACTGGGTCACACTGGTCCGCGCCCGTGCCATCGAGAACACCGTGTGGGTCGCCGCGGCCGACCAGGTCCCCGACCCGGCCGAGCCGCCCACGCGGGCGCCGACGGGCAGCGGCCGCAGCATGCTCGTCGACCCGATGGGAACCGTGCGGCTGGACCTTGGGCCGCGCCCCGGCATCGCCGTCGGCGACGTGGACACCAGCGCGACCGCCGAGATCAGGGCCGATCTGCCGAGCCTTCAGCACCGGCGGGACGACATATTCGGCCGCCCCTGACGCCCGGCAGCGGGCGCGCCGGCCGATGATGAGCTACGGCAGTCAGGTGTGCAGGAGGCTCCCGCCTGCCGCCGGCCTGGAGCACGCCGGCGGCCCGGGCAAATACGGCAGAGAATGTTAAAATGCGCGGGATTCAGTCGCGGCGCTGCTCGGTGCTCATCTCGCCCGGCTCCCCCGGCCATCCGTGCTCCCCCGGCCATCCGCGCTCCCCCGGCCATCCGCGCTCCCGCCGCCATCCGCGCTCCCCCCGCCATCCGCGCTCCCCCCGCCATCCGCGCTCCCGCCGCCATCCGCACCCGGCCCGCCCGGGGTGAGGGCGGCGCGGTGCCTGCGCACCCACCAGACGGCCACCGCCGCCACCACGGCCAGGGCGATCGCAACCGCCAGCCCGGTGCCGACCCGGCTTTCCACGGCCCCGTAGGCGGAGCCGGCCAGGTACCCGAGCAGGCAGTAGCCGACGCCCCAGATCAGCCCGCCCGCCACGTTGTAGAGCAGGAAGGTCGGGAACGGCACCCGGACGGCCCCGGCGGCGGCGGGCATGACCGCGCGCACGAACGCGACGAACCTGCCGAGCATGACCGCCAGCCCGCCGCGCCGGCGCAGCGCCTCCCTGGCCCGCTCGGGCCCGCCGGGGACCCGCCGCATGGGGCGGGCGGCGAACAGGCGGTCGCCCATCCACCTGCCGATCCCGTAGCCGACGACCGGGCCCGCCACCGCGGCGGCCACGACCACGACGGCCAGCGTCGCCAGCGACAGGTGGCCGCGGCTGGCCAGGACGCCGCCCAGGACCGCGGCGGTCTCGCCCGGCAGCACGAACCCGAGGAACACTGCCGTCTCGCCGAACACCAGCGCCGCGATCACCGTGTAGGCGACCCAGCCGCTCAGGTTGGTCAGCCCGCTGACGATCGAGCTCACCGGCAGCCCCTTCCCGCGCCCCGGCGCCGCGCCCGAAGCCGTGCCAGGCGGCCGCTCCCGCCGAAACAGCCCGAAGCCGCGCCGGGATCTGCGCCAAGCCGGGCGTCGTCTGGTCGAACCCGTGGTCTAGTAGATAGGAAATCACGGAGTGCCCAGCTCGGCCCCGGAAGGGCGGAAGGGATGGCGATGCCCTCGATGCCTCAGCCGACCTCAGCGTCGTCGTCAACGGGGGGCTTCGCACGCCACCAGGGCGCGTTCACGGGGCGGGCCACGGGGGATGGGTCGAGCGGCTACCTCGCCGAGCCCGGGCGCTACCAGCTCTACGCCTCGCTGGCCTGCCCCTGGTCGCAGCGGGCGCTGATCGTGCGCAGCCTGCTGGGCCTCGACCGGGTCATCGGACTGAGCCTGACCGACCCCGTCTCGGGCTCCCGCGGCTGGCAGTTCCCTGACGCCAACGGCGGCAGGGACCCGGTGACCGGGGCGCGCTTCCTCTCCGAGCTCTACCTGGTCACCGATCCCGGCTACCAGGGCAAGTGCACGCTGCCCGTGCTGTGGGACACCCATACGCAGCGGATCATCAGCAACGACATACCGCAGATCACGATCATGCTGGAAACCGAGTTCAGCGCGTACCACCGGCCGGGCTCGCCCGATCTGTACCCCGCCGCCCGGCGGCGCGAGATCGACGCGATCGCCACGCTGATCTACCACGCGGTTAACATCGGCGTGTACAAGGCGGGGCTCGCGACGGCGCAGGCAGAGTACGAAGAGGCTTTCGACGCCCTGTTCGCCACGATGGACGCGCTCGACCAGCGGCTGGCCAGGCGCAGGTTCCTGCTCGGCGGCCAGCCCTGCGAGGCGGACGTGCGGCTCTTCCCCACGCTGGCCAGGTTCGACGCGGTCTACTACAACCTGTTCAAGTGCAACCTCCGGCGGCTGGTGGACTACCAGCACCTCTGGGGCTACGCACGCGATCTGTACCAGCGGCCCGGGTTTGGCGACACCACGGACTTCGACCAGATCAAGCGGCACTATTATCAGACCCAGAGCTGGGTGAACCCATCGCGGATCGTGCCCAAGGGCCCCTTTGTCGACTGGCTGCAGCCACACGGCAGGGACCGCATCGCGGGGTAACCGCACGGGCACGCGGTGCGAAGCAAGCACGCACCCCAGACGCGCTGCCGGGTAGCCTGGTGTGCGGCAAAGACAGATAATCCAGCACCGGAAGAGGGCGATGTCCGCCGTGTCTGCTGAGTCCCAGGAGTCGGTCGCGGATCTCACCGTGCAAGCGAACGGCAGATCAGGTGATCAGGAGGCGCCGCCTCCGGCAGACACCGCGAGCACCGATTTCGGGCCCAACGAATGGCTGGTGGACGAGCTCTACCAGCGCTACCAGGCAGACCCTGGCACGGTGGACAGGGCGTGGTGGAACTT
>JASHPR010000543.1 GCA_030038015.1 Streptosporangiaceae bacterium | reverse complement strand
CGCCCGGTCTGCCGGGGCGAGCGCCCGCTCCGCCGGGGGCGCCGCCCGGTCTGCCGGGGCGAGCGCCCGCTCCGCCGGGGGCGCCGCCCGGTCTGCCGGGACGAGGGCCCGCTCCGCCGGGGACAGCCCTCTGTCTGCCGGGGGCAGGGGCCGGACAAGCCCCAGGGCCACCACCTCATTGGCCAGCCTCACCCTGCGGTTCGGCCCCTCGGGAATCCGGAACTTCTGGTACAGGCGGAGCAGGTGCTGCTTCACCGCCGCCTCGGTCACCACCAGGTCGGCGGCTATCTCGCGCGCCGTCGCCGGCGCGACAAACGCCTCGTCGGAGAGGGCAGGGCGGCACAGCGAGGTCACCACGTCGAGTTCCCGCCGGGTGAGCTCGGGCGCAGCGGGCCGCCTCAGCTCCACCTCCGCGGCAAGCTCCTCGGTCGCGATCCCGAACACCCGGCAGCGGGCGGCGCCGAAGCTGAGCACGTCGCCGTCTTCAAGGACGCGACGCGCCACCAGGCGGCCGTTCACCCTGGTGCCGTTGCGTGATAACCCGAGGTCGGTCACGTAGGCGTAGGGCCCGCGGCGGACGATCTCGGCATGCAGCCGGGACACGCTCGGATCAGCCAGGTGGACGTCGACGGACTTGCCGCGCCCGATGGTGGTCACATCCTCCCGCAGCGGCATCACGAGCCCGCTGTCCTCGACCCGGATGTAAGGGCCATCCATGACGCGTTCCTCCTGCCTGTCGGAGCGGCTACTGATATCTGACTGTCCAGCTACCCTTTTCGGCGGGCGTTGTACCGTGCCGGGCCCAACTGATTGAGAGGTCACGCGGAATGCCACCGGCCCTGGCGGCCCTCCGGCCGCCTGGAGCAACCGCAAGTACACTGCCGAGCTAGCCGTCCGAGAGGAAGACACATGCCGGGGAAGCCATCGGGGAGACCGTCGGCATGAGGCATTCAGCGCCATCGGCGTCCCGGCTGCGCAGGCAGCGCAGGGCAGCTGCGGCGCGGCCCGCCGCAGCCCCGGCGCGGTCCCTGGCGGCGCACGTCAGGGACGAGGCCGGCAGGCAACAGCCCGGCAGGGACGAGGCCGGCGGCCGGGCAGGCTCCCGCCGGGCCGGAGCATCCGGGCGCCTGCGCTGGCGGCAGCTTCCCTACCTGGCCGTGATCTGCTGCCTGGCGCTGGCGCTGGTGTGGATGCGGCAGAGCGGACAGAATGTCAGGGGGGGTACGTTGGCGGTGGCCGGGATCCTGTTCGCAACTGCCCTGACAAGGCTGGCCCTGCCGGAGCGCCGCGCGGGCATGCTGGCATCGAGACGCCGGCTGACGGACGTGGCGGTCCTGGCGGCACTGGGTGCCGGCCTGCTGATGGCAGGGCTGCTGCTGCCCGCGCAGCCCTGAGCCCCCCGCGAGCGACGGCGCTCGGACGATGAAGGGAACGTGGCGGCATGTCCAAGATCAAGGTAGTGAATCCCGTTGTCGAGATCGACGGCGACGAGATGACCAGGATCATCTGGCGCTTCATCAAGGACCAGCTGATCCTGCCCTACCTGGATATCCAGCTTGAGTATTACGACCTGTCCATCCGGAACCGCGACGCCACCGACGACCAGGTGACCATTGACGCGGCGAACGCGATCAAGCGGTACGGGGTGGGCGTGAAATGCGCCACGATCACGCCGGACGAGGCGAGGGTCGCCGAGTTCGGCCTGAAGCGCATGTGGCGCTCGCCCAACGGCACCATCCGCAACATCCTGGGCGGGGTGGTGTTCCGCGAGCCGATCGTGGTGCCCACCATCCCGCGGTTCGTGCCCGGCTGGACCAAGCCGATCATCATCGGCCGCCACGCGCACGGCGACCAGTACCGCGCGACGGACTTTGTCGTTCCCGGGCCCGGCACGGTGAGCATTTCCTACGTGCCCGACGACCCGGCCGGCCAGCGCACCGAGCTCGAGGTGGCGCGGTTCGCCGGCGGCGGCATCGCCATGGGCATGTACAACTTCGACGACTCGATCCGCGATTTCGCCCGGGCCACCATGCGCTACGCGCTGAACCGCGGCTACCCGCTGTACCTGTCCACGAAGAACACGATCCTCAAGGCCTATGATGGCCGGTTCAAGGATCTTTTCGCCGAGATATTCGAATCCGAGTTCAAGTCCGAGTTCGAGGCCGCCGGCATCACCTACGACCACCGGCTGATCGATGACATGGTTGCCCAGGTCATCAAGGGCGACGGCGGCATCGTCTGGGCGTGCAAGAACTACGACGGCGACGTGGAGTCCGACATCGTGGCCCAGGGGTTCGGCTCGCTCGGGCTGATGACCAGCGTGCTGATGACCCCGGACGGCAGGTGCGTGGAGGCCGAGGCCGCGCACGGCACCGTCACCCGGCACTACCGGCAGCACCAGGAGGGCAGGCCCACCTCGACGAACCCGATCGCCTCGATCTTCGCCTGGACCAGGGGCCTTGCCCACCGTGGCCAGCTCGACGGCACCGCCGAGGTCACGGCGTTCGCCGAGACCCTGGAGCGGGTGTGCCTCGGCACCGTGGTTGACGGGAAGATGACCAAGGACCTGGCGCTGCTCGTGGGTCCGGGGACGCCGTACCTGACCACAGAGGAGTTCCTCGCGGCGCTGGACGATAGCCTGCGCAAGGCGATGGCGTGAGGCGACGGGCTCAGTCCCGGAAGGCAACAGGAGAGCGAGAGAAATGACCCGCACAGGCAAGGTGACGGTCGTCGGGGCCGGGTTCTACGGCTCGACGACCGCGCAGCGGCTCGCCGAGTACGACATCTTCGATGAGGTCGTGCTGACCGACATCGTGGAGGGCAAGCCCGAGGGGCTGGCGCTCGACATGAACCAGTCGCGCCCGATCGAGGGCTTCGAGACGAAGCTCACCGGGCAGACCACGGGCCCGGCGGGCGAGGGCTATGAGGTGATCGCCGGGTCCGGCATCGTGGTGATCACCGCAGGCCTGCCGCGCAAGCCGGGCATGAGCCGGATGGACCTGATCGGGGTCAACGCGAAGATCGTCCGGAGCGTGGCCGAGCAGGTGGTCAAGCAAGCGCCGGACGCGGTGGTGATCGTGGTCTCGAACCCGCTCGACGAGATGACCGCGCTCGCGGCGAAGGTCACCGGGTTCCCCGCGCACCAGGTGATGGGGCAGGCCGGCATGCTGGACACCGCGAGGTTCACCTACTTCGTCGCCGAGCGCCTCGGCGTGCCGGTCGGCTCGGTGCGCACGCTCACGCTCGGCTCGCACGGCGACACCATGGTGCCGGTGCCCTCCGCCTGCTCGGTCGACGGCAAGCCGCTGACCGGCCTGCTGGGCGCCGGCGACATCGAGGCGCTGGTGCAGCGCACCCGTGACGGTGGCGCCGAGATCGTCGGCCTGCTGAAGACCGGCTCGGCCTACTACGCGCCGTCGGCCGCGGCGGCCAGGATGGCGCGGGCGGTGGCCGAGGACACCGGCGCCGTGCTGCCGGTCTGTGCCTGGGTGGACGGCCAGTACGGGATCTCCGGCGTGTACCTCGGCGTGGAGGCCGAGATCGGCCGGGTCGGCGTGCGGCGGGTCGTGGAGCGCGACCTCACCGAGTCCGAGCTGGCTGCGCTGCGGCAGGCAGCGGAGGCCGTCCGGGCGAAGCAGGGCGACGTCGCGACCCTCTGAGCGGTCCGCTCAGCCGGCCCTGAGCCTGCGCAGCGCGAGCTCGGCCAGCAGCGTCGCGCCGTCGGCCAGCACCGCGTCGTCGAACACGGCCCCGGCCGAGTGGTTGAACGGGGCCGTGGCCGGGTCGGCGTCGGGCGGGCACGCGCCCAGCATGATGAACGCGCCGGGCACCTCGTCGAGCACGTAGGAGAAGTCCTCCGAGCCGGTGACCGGGAACGGCGTGCGCACGAAGCGCTCGCTGCCGAACAGCTCGCCCACGGTGCGCTCGGCGAACGCGACCTCGGCGGCGTCGTTGACCGTCACCGGGTAGCTGTCCGTGAACTCGGCCGTTGCCGACAGGCCGTGCGCGGACGCGATGTCCCGCACCAGGGTGACGGCGGTGTCCTGCACCGCCGTGCGCGCCGCGGCCGAGAACGCCCGCACGGTCGCGGCGAACCGCGCCCGGTCCGGTATCACGTTGCTGGCGGTGCCGGCGTGGAAGGTGCCCACCGTGATCACGACCGGGTCGAAGACGTCGAACCGCCGGGTCACCAGCGTCTGCAGGGCGATCACCATCTCGCAGGCGGCCGGGACCGGGTCGGCGGCCCGGTGCGGCTGCGACCCGTGGCCGCCCTGGCCGGTGACCGTCACCTCCATCGTGTCCGCCGAGGCCATCATCGTCCCGTCGCGGCTGGTGAAGACGCCGATCGGCAGCAGGCTCGACGCGACGTGCAGCCCGAACGCGGCGACCGGGCGCGCCCCCGCCGCGTCGAGAACGCCCTCGGAGATCATCAGCCTGGCCCCGCCGCAGGACTCCTCGCCCGGCTGGAACATGAAGATCACGTTTCCGGCGAGCTCGTCCCGCCGCGCGGACAGCAGCCGCGCCGCCCCGGCGAGCATCGCGGTGTGCAGGTCATGGCCGCACGCGTGCATGGCGCCGTCGACCCGGGACGCGTACGGCAGGCCGGTGGCCTCCGTGACCGGGAGCGCGTCCATGTCGCCGCGCAGCAGCACGGTCCCGCCGGGCCTGGCCCCGCGCAGCACCGCGGTCACCGAGCTGAGCGACCGCCCGCGGGCGACCTCGAGCGGCAGCCCCTCCAGGGCGGCCAGCACCTTCTCCTGGGTCCGGGGCAGGTCCAGCCCGATCTCCGGCTCGGCGTGGATCGCCCGGCGCAGCCGGGCGAGCTCGCCGGAGATCGCGGCCGTGTCGTCGCGCACCTCTCCCAAGGCCGTTGCCTCCTCCTTCGCTCGGTCCAGGGTGCCACGAGCCTGGGGGGCCGGGTAGCCGGCCGCATAGACTGTGCGGACACCAGACGCCGCCGGGCCCGCCGGGGCCAGTAGCCGAGGTCAGGGATCCAGACGTGAGCACCGTGGGCTGGGACATTCTCATCGTCCTGGTCATCATCGGAATCGGTGGGTTCTTCGCGGCCGCCGAGATGGCCCTGGTGTCCCTGCGCGACGGCCAGGTCAGGACCCTGGCCAGGCGCGGCAAGCGCGGCCAGCGAGCCGCCAGGCTGGCCCAGAACCCCAACAGGTTCCTTTCCGCCGTCCAGATCGGCGTGACGCTGGCGACGCTGCTGTCCGGCGCGTTCGGCGCCGCCACGCTGGCCAGCGACTTCAGGTCCTGGCTGGTCCGCAACCACGTGTCGGACGGGCTCGCCTCCACGATCGCCATCGGGGTGGTCACGCTGGCCATCTCGTTCCTCACCCTGATCTTCGGCGAGCTTGCGCCCAAGCGGATCGCGCTGCAGCGCTCCGAGCGCGTGTCGCTGATCGCCGCGCCGGTCCTGGACCGCCTCGCCACCCTGGCCACGCCGGTGGTCTGGCTGCTGTCCAAGTGCGTCAACGCCGTCGTCACCGTGATGGGCGGGGACCCGAGCCTGGGCCGCGGGGTGATGACCGAGCAGGAGCTCCGCGACGTGGTCGCCGGGTACCAGGCGCTGAGCGCCGACCAGCGGCACATCGTCGGCGAGGTGTTCGACGCCGGCAGGCGCCAGGTCCGCGAGGTGCTGGTGCCCCGCACCGAGGTGGACTTCCTGCCCGCGACCATGCCCATCGCCGAGGCGGCGAAGGTCGTCGCGGCGGCGCCGCACACCAGGTTCCCGGTCTACCAGGAGTCCTACGACGACGTGATCGGGTTCGTGCACGCCAGGGACCTGCTCGGCCCCGACGCGGGCAGGGGCTCGCATCGGGTCGGCGAGGTCTGCAGGCCGGTGAAGTTCCTGCCGACGAGCAAGACCGTTCTGTCCGCCCTGTCGGAAATGCGCCGCGAGAACGCGCACCTGGCCATCGTGCTCGACGAGTACGGCGGCACCGCGGGCATCGTGACGCTCGAGGATCTCGTCGAGGAGCTGATCGGCGAGATCCACGACGAGTACGACGTCAACCAGGGCCAGCCCAGGCAGCTGCGCGGCGGCGAGCTCGAGGTCGACGGCCTGCTGAACCTGGATGAGTTCGCCGAGCAGACCGGCGTCGAGCTGCCGGAGGGCCCGTACGAGACGGTCGCCGGCTACCTGCTCGCCGCGCTCGGCCACCTCCCCGGCGAAGGGGAGTCCGTCGAGGTCTCGGGGCGCAAGCTGGCCGTCACGCAGCTGGACGGGCGGCGCATCGCCCGGGTCCGGGTCGGCCGGGCCGCCGGCCCCCACGGGGACGCGCGCCAGGATCATCAGGGCGCGCGCGCCGACTAGACTGACGGCCGTGCGCTCAGCGGAGGGGGACGAGGGGCCGGACACCGTTCTCGTCATCGACTTCGGGGCCCAGTACGCGCAGCTGATCGCGCGCCGGGTCCGCGAGTGCCATGTGTACTCGGAGATCGTGCCCGCCACCATGCCGGTCGCCGAGATGCTGGCGCGGCGGCCGCGGGCCGTCATCCTGTCCGGCGGGCCGGCGTCCGTGCACGCGCCGGGCGCCCCGCCGGCCCCGGAAGGGCTGTTCGACGCCGGGATCCCGGTCCTCGGGATCTGCTACGGCTTCCAGCTCATGGTGTCCGGCCTGGGCGGGGAGGTGCGGCGCACCAGCGGGCGTGAGTACGGGGCGACCGCGCTCGAGGTGCTCGGCTCCGGCGGCGAGCTGCTCGGCGGCCTGCCCGGCAGCCAGCAGGTGTGGATGTCGCACGGCGACACCTGCGCCGCGCCGCCGCCCGGCTTCACGGTCACGGCGCGCACGGCCGGGACCCCGGTCGCCGCGGCCGAGGACCGGGCCAGGCGCCTGTTCGGCGTGCAGTTCCACCCGGAGGTGCTGCACACCGCGCACGGCATCGAGATGCTGCGGCGCTTCCTGCGGGCGGCCGGCTGCAGGCCGACGTGGACCATGCGCGGCGTGATCGAGGAGCAGACCGAGCGCATCGCCCGTCAGGTCGCCGGCGGCTACGCGATCTGCGGGCTCTCCGGCGGCGTGGACTCCGCCGTGGCCGCCGCCCTGGTCCAGCGGGCCATTGGCAACCGCCTCAGCTGCGTGTTCGTGGATCACGGGCTGCTGCGCACAGGTGAGGCCGAGCAGGTGGAGCGGGACTTCGTCGCCGCGACCGGGGTGGACCTGACCGTGGTGGACGCCGCGGCGGAGTTCCTGGCGGCGCTGGCCGGGGTCACCGACCCGGAGGAGAAACGGAAGATCATCGGGCGGGAGTTCATCCGCGCGTTCGAGCAGGCCGCCCACCAGATTGCCAGCGAGAAGGGCGGCCGGGGCAACGGCGGGCGGCCGGCCTTCCTGGTCCAGGGCACGCTCTACCCCGACGTGGTCGAGTCGGGCGGCGGCTCGGCCACGGCCAGCATCAAGTCCCACCACAACGTCGGCGGCCTCCCCGACGACCTGCGGTTCGAGCTCGTCGAGCCGCTGCGGGCGCTGTTCAAGGACGAGGTGCGCGAGGTGGGCCGGGAGCTCGGGCTGCCCCCCCAGATCGTGTGGCGGCAGCCGTTCCCCGGCCCCGGCCTGGCGATCAGGATCGTCGGCGAGGTGACCGCCCAGCGCCTGAGGATCGTCCGGGCCGCCGACGCGATCGCCCGGGCCGAGCTTTCCGCGGCCGGCCTGGACCGCGAGATCTGGCAGTGCCCCGTGGTGCTGCTCGCCGACGTGCGCTCGGTCGGCGTCCAGGGCGACGGCCGCAGCTACGGCTACCCGGTCGTGCTCCGCCCGGTGACCAGCGAGGACGCGATGACCGCCGACTGGGCCCGGCTGCCGGACCCGGTGCTGGCGGCGATCTCGACCCGGATCACCAACGAGGTGCCGGAGATCAACCGGGTCGTCCTCGACGTGACCAGCAAGCCGCCCGCTACGATCGAGTGGGAGTAGCCCCGCGCCCCGCCTTGCGCATCAGCTCGTGCTGGCCGAGCTGATCGTTGCGCTGCAGTAGCTTGCCCGCCCGGCCTGTTCGTCGTCCCCGGGCCCGGGGTACGGATGTCCGACGACACGGAGCTGATCCCCGACCTCGTGGTGATCCGGCAGGAGCAGCTCAGCGAGCGCCGGGTCACCCGGCCGCCGCTCCTCGCCGTCGAGATCCAGTCGCCCAGCACCGCGCTGTTCGACCGGGCACCAAGAAGGCGGTCTATGAGCGATTCAGCATCGCGTCGTACTGGATCGTGGTACCGGACGTCGACCAGCCTGAGCCGATCGCGTTCGAGTTGCCGGAGGGACGCTACGACCAGGCGGTGCGCGTTAGCGGGGACCGACCGTATCAGGCCACGCTGCCGTTCCCGGTCGAGATCGTCCCCGGCGCCTAGTTGCGGGCTGCTCCCGGGCTGACTGCGCCGGCTTACTCCTCGGTGAGCTCCCTGGGTGTCTGCCCGGGCCGGCTCTCCGTCACGTCACCACCGGGCGGGCGACCGTAGCGTTCATGTAAGTCCCGTCGGTCATGATGTCCCGCAAGATGTCGAGCGCGTCCCAGACGTCGACGAACCGGGTATACGCGGGGGCCGGGCCGAGCCTGAGGCGGTCCGGGGTCCGGTAGTCGCCGATCACCCCGGCCCGGATGAGGGCCTGGCTGATCCGCCAGGCCTCCGGGTGGGCCAGCGTGACGTGCGAGCCGCGCCGCTCGTCCCGGCGCGGCGAGGCGACCGTCACCCCGTGCGGGGCCAGCCACTCGTCGGCCAGCGCGATGAGATACCCGGTCAGCGCCACCCCCTTGGCCCGCAGCCGGCCGATCCCGGCCTCGCCGAGCAGGCGGGCGCCCTCCTGCACCGCCGCGGTGCCGATGATCTGCGGTGTCCCGGTCAGGAATTGGCCGATGCCCGGTGCCGGGTCGTAGGCCGGGCCCATGTCGAACTGCTGCCGCTGGCCGAACCAGCCCCAGACCGGCTGGCGCAGCCCGGGCTGCAGGTCGCGGCGCACGTAAAGGAACGCGGGCGCGCCGGGCCCGGCGTTCAGGTACTTGTAGGTGCAGCCGACAGCCAGGTCGGCCCCGGATGCGTCGAGTTCGACCGGGACGGCCCCGGCCGAGTGGCACAGGTCCCACAGCGCGAGTGCCCCGGCCCCGTGCGCGATCGCGGTGATCGCCGCCATGTCGGCCAGGGCCCCGCTGCGGTAGGCGACGTGCGACAGGCTGACCAGCGCGACGGCGTCGTCGACGGCGTCGCGAAGCGCGGCCTCGTCGACGCCCTGGTCCAGGTCGGTGCCGATCATGCGCAGCTCGCAGCCGCGCTGCGCGGCGATGCCCTGCAGCACGTAGCGGTCGGTGGGGAAGTTGTCGTCGTCGGTGACGATGACCGTGCGGCCGGGCCGGGCGTCCAGCGCGGCGCAGGCCAGCTTGTACAGGTTGACCGTGGTCGAGTCGCACACCGCGACCTGGCCGGGCGCGGCCCCGATCAGGTGCTCGCCGAGCAGGTCGCCGGCCTCGCCGGGCAGCCCGATCCACCGGTGCCAGGACCGGACCAGGCCGGCCCCCCACTCGTCGCCGACCACCTCGGCGATGCGCGCCCGGGTGACGCGGGGCAGCGGGCCGAGCGAATTCCCGTCCAGGTAGATCGGCGGCGGCCCGTCGAGCGCGAACCGGTCGCGGAACCCGGCCAGCGGATCGGCGGCGTCCAGGTCCTCGGCGTAGGAGCGGGCCGTGCGGAACGTCGTCACCGCCCCACCATAGGCGCTGCACCTCGCGGCCGAACTCACGACTGCCCGGCGTCTGGCCAGCTCCGCGCGCGGGCCAGACGCTTATCACTGTCTGCGCTCGCCCGGATCTTCAGTGTGGTAAGTGACCGAACGGATAACTCGGCGCGTACGGCAGGCGTATATAAGCCGAAATAATCATGCCTATAGGAATGCAGCAGTTACATCGATCGGGGTCAGTGTGTTCTCCTGCTCGGGGGCATACTGCCCTGCTCGTCGCCTGCAGCTTGGGGAAAGGGGGTCCGGTGAGCGACGTGTCGCGGGGTTTCGGCGTGCCCGAAATCACGTCACAGCCTTCAGATTCAGGTATGGCCGGGGGCGCAGTCGTCCCGCCGTGCACCGCCGGCTACGTCCACGGCCGCTTCGGATAACGGCCGTGAGCGCCGACTCCGGTGTCGCGCGTCCGCACGTTGCGACAGCCCATTTCCAGTTCTATTCGCGGGGCCAGGACGGGGTGCAGTGGCGTCTGCTGTCCGCCAACAACCGCGACAGCGGGCAGTCGGGATCCAGCTTCGCGGACGTCGCGAGCTGTCGGTCGGCCTTAGACGAGCTGCTCAAACTCCTCGACATGCTGAGGCCGTCATACAGCCTCGTCGCCGGCCGCCGGTGGGAGTGGAGGCTCACCTTGGACGACGTCGTGCTGGCGCGCTCGTCCCGGTGTTTCGATCGCCGGCTGCGGTGCATGGCGGCGAGCGAATGGTTCATCAGAACGGCGCCGGTGGCGCTGATCAGTTCCGGGGTGCGCATCGCCCGCAACCGGCTGTCCGACGCGACCCTCGACATTAGTCGGCCGTTTACGTTGCCGCCTCACTAGCGATAGCCGGCCAACCCGCCTTTTTCATGCCGCCGTCGAGCGTTCCGCTGAACGCTGTCGTGACCTTGGCGACCGTGGGCGAGATGCGGCTGGCGAGTGTCCCGTTGCTGTTGAACTCCGACAGCTGGGCGGACCCCTGGTAGCCAGCCGGGCAGCCGTCGGTGGTGGACCAGGTGGGCCTCAGCGCGGTGGCGCTGCTGGCCGGCCTGAGGATCAGGTTGCCCGGCTGCGCGCCGCTCGCGGCCAGCGCGAGCCCCGCCGTCACCAGCCCCGCCCCGGTCGTCATGCCGAGCAGGCGGTGAGAAGTAGACAACGAGTCGGAGCGCTGGACCCGAGGCTCAGCTGGCCGACACCAGGTAGGTGTAGACGACGATGTTGGACAGGTAGTGGCCGGTCTGGGTGTCGAACACTCCGCCGCAGGTGACGAGTTGCAGCGCGCTGTAACCATGTGAGCCGTAGACCAGCAGGGTCGGGAAATTCGCCTTCGGATACATCGCCACCTGCCGGACGACGAAGTGGGTGATCACGCCGTCAGCCAGCGCGACATTGACGTGGTCGCCGGGCCGCAGCGTCCGCAGCCGGAAGAACACCGCCGGGCCGAGGTAGGAGTCGACGTGGCCGAGGATGACCGCCGAACCGAGCTGGCCCGGTGACGGACCGAGCCGGTACCACCCCGGTTCGGCGAAGTTGGTGGGGACCTGGACGGTGTGGTTCGGGTTGAGCCCAAGTTCGGACAGCGGCACCTTCAGTTCGATGGCCGGGATGCTCAGCGTGAGCGGTTGCGAGCGTGCCACCACACTGACGTTACGCACAGGTGCCGGGCCGCTATCGGTGAACAGCGGGCCAGGCAGCCAGCGCTGCCCTCCGCGAAGGCCAAGAACGAAGGCCACCGCGGCGGCAAGGAGCAGGACGATCGCCACGAGCCACCAGCGGCCCGGCCGGCGCCGCTCATCCCAAGACGAAGCTGGCGGGCTCCACCCGACGTCTCCAGGGGGAGGCGAGGCGCCCCACCCGGTTCCGCCTCGCGGGGCTGGCCAGCTCATCAGTTCCCGGCCGGCTTGGCGCCACCCGGCCCATCTTTCCCGGGCCGCGCCCGCGTGCGCCGGACAGCCAGGCCCGCCGCCGCCGCCGACCCGGCCAGGAGCGTCGCGCCGAGGGCGATCAGCAGGTCATTGCCGCCGCCGGGAAGCGAGGCTCCGCCGGCGCCCGTTTGCGCACCACCCGAAGGAGCGCCGGAGCTCGTCGGGCTCGGCGTGGGAGACGCGGTCGGGCTCGGCGTGGGAGACGCGGTCGGGCTCGCCGTGGGAGACGAAGAGCTGGTCCTGTAGGTGCCGGCCGAGGTCGCCGTGACGAACGTGGCCTGCTCGTACACGACGGGTGTGGTTCCGGTACCCGTACCGCTGGCACCGTTCCAGCAGCCGACCACCCACTTCAGCGTCCCCGGGTCCGAGGTACTGATCCCGGCAACCTTGAGCAGGGCGCCCACGTTACCGTCCAGCGACCCGGTGAACCCCGGGCTGGCAAGGCCGACGCTCGTGACCGGCGAGATGCGGCTGACCTCGGTCCCGCTGGTGGTGAACTCGGCCACCTGGGCCGACACCCGGTAGCCCGCCGGGCACGCGGTCGTGGCCTTCCAGGTCGGCGTCTGCGTAAGCGGACCGCTGGTCACAACTGAGCCAGCGAACATCAGCTCCAGGTCACCCGGCTGCGAGCCGGTCGCGGCCAGCGCGAACCCCGCCGTCACCAGCCCCGCCCCGGTCGTCATGCCGAGGAGCGCGAAAAGCGAGAAAGCGCGTCGGATTTTCCTGGCAGTCCGCCATCTGCTGATAGCGTCCCGGGCGACGTGAATTACCCGCACAAATGCAGGCTACTGTTCCCCGCCATAATTGGGGATGTACGGGCGGTGAGAAGCAGAAGAACGAATCGACTCCTCCCCGCCTCACGACGACTGCGGCGTTAACCGGTCGACCTGCGGGCACGTCGCGGCGAGACGTGCGCGTCCGCGTCGGCTGCGACCTGGCCGTCGACGTCCAGGTCGGCGGGAACTGCGCCGGCTGCGGCTCCGGCAGCCTGCCCAAGCCTTGCCACCCTCGTCATCCCGCTGCAGGATGTGGGCGCCTTCACCGCGGCCCGCGCGCATGCAGGCTCGGACCCGAGCAGGCCGATCGGCACGATTTGCGCGGTCGTCGCCGGGGTGACGGGCGCCGATCCGCTCAGCCTCGCGCGTACGCGCGGTCGCCCAGGAGATCGTGCGGGCGACTCATCGGCGGTAAGTGGCTTGCGCCCACGGCGACAACCACCAGGTCAACCTGAGCCCGGCGACCGCCAAGCCGATCAGCGAGGTGGACCCGTCTACCCCGAGGACGTGGAACTGGCGCTGGACGCCGCGCATGCCGCCAAGGACTCCTGGGGAGATGGATCGCCCCCGCGGCGGGCCGCGGTGCGGGCCGTTTGGCGCCTGTTATGGGGACCTTGGTCCCTGTTCCCGCAAGAATGCGAGGCCTTAGGCCGAGAGTAGCCGGAGTGTCTGTGGCTGCCGGCGGACGGTGCTATTCCCGGGGGACCTCCCGGAACAGCATGCAACGTGTGCGCCGGGGGAGGTGGCAATGGAATACGTTCAGCCGGGACGGCCGGGAACCCGGCTGCACGTCGACGTCACGGTTGCCGCGGCCGCAACGGTCGCCCCTTTATTCGGACTGGGTGTGGTCATCAGCCCGGTCGCGCCCGGCTTGGCCGCGCTTGCGCGGTCGCGTCTGCCCCGTCTGCGTAATTTGGACGGCGGGCGCCCGAGCGAGGCAGCCAATGGTAAGGATTGGGTAGCTCTGCGTAGGCGGCGCACTTTCATTGTTCATCCACGCTTTCCTATCGAGACGTCCAAGAAAGTCTCTCCCATGGTTGAGTACTCCGTAGTCGGGCGGGTGGCGGGTACCCGCTGGCCTGGCTGCTGGGCGGGAGTGCGGTCCCACGGGGCCGACTGACAAAGAGGGCGACTGTTTCGTGCGAATCGGTGTGCCGTCCGTGTCTGAGGGTCGCGTTGGCGTGGTCCCGCGCAGGCTCACCGCCCGGCTCAGCCCATCCGACCGCATATTCCGCGCCGTGGCGAGGGCGGGCGGCGCAGTAGTGCTGGTGCTGCTGGGCCTGGTGGGCACGTTCCTCACCTTTCGCGCAGCACAGGCACTGCACAAGGCCGGCTGGTCTTTCCTGACGACGCAGGCCTGGAACCCGAATGGCGGCGGCTTCGGCATCGCAGCAGTCATGATCGGCACGATCCTCATCGCGTTCGTGGCTGTCGTGATCGCGGTACCGCTCGCGGTCGCCGGTGCCCTGTTCATTTCCGAGTACGCGCCGCGGAGCATCCAGCGCTTCCTGATCACTGTAGTCGACCTGATGGCCGCCGTGCCGAGCGTCGTCTTCGGTCTCTGGGGTGCCTTCCTTGTGCAGTGGCACATTGTCTCGCTGTCCCGCTGGATCAACGACTGGTTCGGCTGGATCCCGCTGTTCAAGGTCGCGGGCGTGACCCGCGACAGCACCCAGCCGACCGCGACCTTCTACACGTCGTCCACGTTCATCGCCGGCGTCGTCGTCGCGCTGATGATCATGCCCATTGCGTGCTCGATTATGCGCGAGGCCTTCAGCCAGGCCCCCGCGGGCGAACGCGAAGGAGCGTACGCGCTCGGTGCCACCCGCTGGGGCATGATCCGCGCGGTCGTGCTGCCGTTCGGGATGGGAGCGATGATCGGTGGCACGATGCTCGGTCTGGGCCGCGCACTTGGCGAGACCATCGCCGTGGTCATGATCATCTCACCGGTCTTCGTCATCCAGCCGCACATCCTGCAGCACGGCACGAGCTCGATCTCCAGCCTCATCGCGCTGGAGTACTCCGAGGCGACCCCGTTCGCGGTCAGCGCGCTGATGGCAGCCGGGCTCGCGCTGTTCGGGCTGACCCTGGTGGTTAACCTCATCGCCGCGGTGATCGTGTCCCGGTCCCGGTCCGGCGCCGTGAGCGAGGCCTGAGCCCATGTCTGTCATGGACCCCCCGCCCGCGCCGCGGCCCGCTGGCGCTGCGGCCGGTTCGCCGGGTCAGCCGGCTCCGTCGCGCACGACGGTTCCGTCACGGTCTGTATCCCGGCCGCAGCAAACGCCCCGCCAGATCGCCGGGCTCCGCCGCGCGGACGTGCTGGCGGTTGGCGGGGCGCTGGCCTCGGCGCTGGCTACTACCTTCCTGCTGTGGACGCAACTGTCGCCCTTCACCGGGGTATTCGGCTTCATCGTGGTGAGCTGGTGCCTGTTCGTTCTCATCTACGCCCTGCTGGTCGCGTTCGACAACAACCGGCCGACGGTGCGCGACCGGATCGCAGCCGTCATCGTGTTCTCGCTCGCGGCCGTGGTGATCCTGGCGCTGGCCTACATCGTCCTCTACACGATCTTTCGTGCGGCGAAGGCTCTGGTACACCTCAACTTCTACACCCAAGACCTGCACTCGACGACCCCGCTTGACCCGCTGACCAAGGGTGGCGTGCTGCACGCGATCGTCGGCACGCTCATCGAAGTCGGCATCGCCATGGCCATCGCGGTCCCGCTCGGCCTGCTGGCGGCGGTGTTCCTGAACGAGGTGCCCGGCAAGCTGAACCGGCTCGTGCGCACAGTGGTCGACGCGATGACGGCGCTGCCCGACATCCTCGCGGGCCTTTTCATCTACGCCACCCTGATCCTGATCTTCGGTCTCGGCCTTTCCGGACTGGCCGCGGGATGCGCGCTGGCGGTCACCTGTGTGTCGATCGTTTGCCGGGCGGCCTACGTCGTGCTCCGGCTGGTGCCCGGCGGCCTGACCGAGGCCTCCTACGCGCTCGGCTCCGGGCACTGGCGCACCGTGCGGTACGTCACGCTGCCGACCGCGCGATCCGGGCTGGCCACCGCGGTGATCCTCGGCGCCGCCCGGGCGATCGGCGAGACCGCCCCGGTACTGCTGACGGCAGGCGTCACCGGATACCTCAACTTCAATCCGGTGAGCGGGCCGATGATGTCGCTGCCCCTGGAGGCTTACACCCTCGTCGCGAATCCGGAGCCGAACTATATCGCGCGCGGCTTCGGGGCCGCTGCCGTCTTGCTCGTCCTCGTCGTGGTGCTGTTCGTGATCGCGCGGGTGATCGGCGGCCGCGGTGCCGGACAGCTCACGCCGCGGCAGGCGCGCCGCCGGATGGCCGCGTCCCGCCGCGACCTGGCCCGATACACCAGGCGGGCCATGGCGAGGCAGCAGGCGGAGCCCAGCGGCGCTCTTGCCGCGGACTATGGCGGGGCGGGCCCGTGACAGGCGGCCGCGAAGACGGGCTTTTGCGAGTATAACGGGATGTAAGGGGTGGACAAGATGAGGCGCGGCAGCAGGACGCGGGTGCGCAGGCTGGCGGCGGGCGCGGCGGCGTTGGCGGCGGTCTTCTTGCTTACGGGGCAGCCGGCATCCGCGGCGTCGTACGTGCCGATCCTCGGCGCGGGTTCTACCTGGTCGGCCAATGCCATTGATGACTGGATCACCAACATCGCCCAGTACGGCATGACGGTCAACTACCAGCCAGTCGGCTCTACCTCCGGGCGGCAGGAGTTCGCCAACGGCACGGTGGACTGGGGCGCCTCCGAGATCCCCTACGGCGTGCGGGACGGCAACAACTACGACCCGCCGCCAGCGCGCGGCTACGCCTACATGCCGGATACGGCCGGCGGCACGACGTTCATGTACAACCTCAAGATCGGCAACACCCGGGTCACGAACCTGCGGCTTTCTGGCCAGGCCATCGCCGGCATCTTCACTGGCCAGATCACGAATTGGGACAACTCAATCATTCAGAATGACAATCCTGGCCTGAAGATGCCCGATCTGCAGATCGTGCCGGTCGTCCGTTCCGACGGCTCCGGCGCGACAGCGCAGTTCACCCAGTGGATGCTCGCGACCGAGCCGTCGTACTGGACGAAGTACTGCGCACTAGTCGGCCGCAACCCGTGCACGCAGACCTCCGCCTACCCGGTGCTGCCGGGCTCGGCCATGATCGGCCAGTCTGGCGACCTGGGCGTGTCGGGATACGTCAGCCAGGCGCAAGCCGACGGCGCGATCGGCTACGTCGAGTACTCCTACGCGCTGGAGACCGGCTTCCCCGTGGCCCTGGTGCTCAACGCGGCCGGCTACTACACGCAGCCGACCGCCCAGAACGTGGCGGTATCACTGCTCAAGGCCCAGATCAACTATGACAAGAGCAGCCCGGACTACCTGACGCAGAACCTGTCTCAGGTGTACACCGACCCCGATCCGCGCACGTACGAGCTCTCCAGCTACTCGTACATGATCCTGCCGACCGACCTCTCGCCGCCCATGACCACGGCGAAGGGCTACACGCTCGGGGCTTTCGGCGCGTATCTGCTGTGCCAGGGTCAGGTGCCGCTCGACGCCCTCGGCTACTCGTCGCTGCCGATCAACCTGGTCGAGGCGGGCTTCCAGCAGTTGCAGAAGATACCGGGCAACCAGGTGCCCACCACGACAACCGCGGAAATCCAGGGCTGCCACAACCCTACGTTCTCCACCAACGGCACGAACACGCTGGCCGACACGGACCCGTATCCGCCGGCCTGCGACAAGCAGGGCCCGACGCAGTGCACCACCGGCACCGGCGGAGCCACGACCTCTACTCCGGTGAGTCCCAGCGCGAGCGGATCGGGCGGCACCGGCACATCGGGGAGCACCGGTCACGGCGCGAGCGGCAGCGCGAGCACGGGAACAGGCACCGGTACAGGCACCGGCACCGGCACAGGTACCGGGTCGGCGGCTAGCGCGGCGGCGCAGGGCTGCAGCCCGGACTCCCCCAACTGCGGTGCTGCCACGCCGTCGGGTCAGGCCGGGCCCCAGACGGTTAACGGCATCCCCGTTAATTCCGCGGCCAGCCTCGGCGACGGGCTCCAGGTTACCCTGATGGGGCTGGCCGCCGCCTTGCTGGTCTGCCTGATCCTGGCGCCTCCGCTCATCGCCCAGGCGGGCCGGCGGCGCCGGCAACGTGGTGGCGGGGGCCGGCCCGGTGGTCCGGGGGTCTTCCCGTGACGCCGGGAACCTTAAGCGCAATCTTGTCGCGCCTGCGGTCGGCGGGTGCGCTGACCGCGGTCGCAGCCTTGGCCGCGCTGATGGCTATCGGACCACCCAGCAGCGCCAGGGCAGCGACCGGACCCGGTTACAACCAGATCACCGGGGCTGGCGAGACCGCCTCGGCGATCACGGTGCCGTGGACCCAGGGTCTGCTCAACAACAACAACAAGCCGATCGCCGCCGCGAATGCCGACCGGAGCAGCGCCAATCCGACCAGCGCCCTGTCGTTCATGTACCCGGACTTCAAGAACCTCAAGGTAACCGTCAGCCAGACGCAGGACATCACGCACCAGGGCGTCACGGTCACCTGGACCGGCGGCGAGCCTACGCTGACAAATGGAACGGGCACGGCGGCGGGCGACTACCTGCAGCTGATGGAGTGCTACGGCGACTCCAGCTCCGGCCCGTCACCGCAGGACTGCGAGTTCGGCAGCAGCATGCTGGGAAATGCGACGAACGGGGGCATCGACTACCGCTCGGGCGATCTCTGCGTAGCCGGCTCGGTTCCCAGCGTCTCCAACCCGCCATCGTCCCTGAACGGTGATGGACCGGCATATGGCTGTGACCCGGAGGAGCCGGTCCAGGGGGCCAACCCGCCCGACGTCCAGGGCGCCAACCCGCAGAATTACTACATCCCGTTCGTGCCGCTGACCGACCCGAGCAGCCCGGTCGACACCAATAGCGGCCTGACCGATTACTTCGGCGAGTTCACCACTAACGAGGTGCCGGAGGCGCTCACCAACGCCGACGGCACCGGCGATGTGCAGTTCGAGACCCTGACGGCCACCCAGGCGCCCGCCCTTGGCTGCGGGAAGCCGGAGAGCAATGGCCAGCCCCGGGATTGCTGGCTGGTCATCGTGCCGCGCGGCGAGTACGAGCCCAACGGCTGGCAGATCAACTTGCGCGCCAGTGGTGTCGGCTCTGTCCTCTTTTCCTCACCGCTGAGCGCGTCGAACTGGGCGATGCGCATCCAGATCCACCTCGACTACGCCCCGGTGCAGGCGTTCTGCCCGATCGGCACGCAGGAAAGTGAAACGGTCGGTACCCAGATAGCCGCCAGGGCAGTGCAGTCCTGGCAGCTTGCGCTCAACCAGGCCGCGAAGTGCACGAAGATCTACGGCTACTCCGCCGTCCCGGAAGCGACGAGTACGCAGCAGCTGGCCAACAAGACCAGCGGCGTCGGACTGGCGTTCACCACGATCCCGATTGGCAGTGAGGCCGCGCGCGACGGCACCGCCCCGACCAGCCTGCCGCCGATCTTGTATGCCCCGGTCGCTGTCTCGGCCGTCGGTTTCGGCTTCAACATCAACGACGGGACCGGCTACATCAGTACGCCGGTCAAGCTCACGCCGGAGCTGCTGGCCAAGAGCCTCACCCAGGTCTACCGGGACGACTTGCCCGACTACTACGTGCCGGATGGCTTCAACGGGCCAGGATGGTCGGTCAACAACCCGACGGACATCACCTTTGACCCGCAGTTCCAGAAGCTCAACCCCGAGGTGCCGGTGAATCCCGGCGCCGCTGGCCCGCTGGCGCCACTGCTCACCGAGGACCATTCGGCCCTCAACCAGCAGGTCTGGCAGTGGATCCAGGCGGACCCGGCCGCCAGTTCCTTCCTCAACGGCACGACCAGCACCACGGACCCGGTGACCCCCGACCCGGACTATACGGCACTCAAGCTCACTGCGCCGACGACCGATTCCTTCCCGCGCGCCTACAGCGGCTGCCTCGACCTCGGACTGTCCAACGGCCAGCCTCCGAAGGAGGAGAAGAAGTGCAGCCTGGACCTGCTGCCGTACGTCAACAACTACGACCAGGCTGCGTCCGATGTCGTCACCGCGGATGACCCCTCGGTAGGCGGCTGGGACAATCAGGCCGTCGCGCCGGACGGCACGTCCGGCTGGTGGGACAAGACCGGCTTTGAGCCGGTCGGGGAGATCTTCGTCTGGGCGATCTCCGACACGGCGGACCTGGCCGCCTACGGCCTGATCGATGCGGATCTCTGCAGCGACTCCGGCACTGACTGCGTCGGCCCCAGCACCGCCAGCCTCACGACGGCGCTGGACTCCGCGAAGCCCGACAGCGCCGGGCTGCTCGAGGTCAGCCCCGCAGATCCCGGCGCCGGCGGCTACCCCCTGACGCAGGTCACGTACGCCGCCGTGCCCACCAACCAGAGCGCGGCTGACCTGAACAACTACGCCGACCTGATCGCCTATGCGGCGGGCGCCGGGCAGACCCCCGGCGTGGCGCCCGGCGACCTGCCGCCCGGCTACCTGCCGCTGCCGGCCAAGCTCAAGGCGCAGGCCCTGGCCGTGGTCGCCAAGCTGCGCGCCGACGCGCGCGGGTCGAGATCGACATCTCCATCCCCGACGAGATCCGCCACAACGTCCGCGTCGAGTGCGGCCTCCCCGACGACGCCCGGTCCGACCTCTACCAGCGGCTTGGGCAGGGTCGCTCACCCGGTGAGCAGCCCCACTCCCGGGCTCAGCATCAGCCGGCCGCCGGCGGCGCTGGCCGCCACACGGACCGGGCGGCAGCCGGTAGGCGCCATCCGCTGGGCCCTGCTCGCCGTGGTGCTGGCCGGCGCTGCGTGCGCCGCGGGCGGGACGGTGCTGCGTTCCGCTGGCGCGGCGCGCTGGCTGCGCCGG
>JASHPR010000047.1 GCA_030038015.1 Streptosporangiaceae bacterium | reverse complement strand
TCACCTCAATGTCCGCCAGCATCTGGCTGGCCGAAGGCACGTGCCCGCCCAGCTTCATGCCGATATCTTCCAGCCCCGGCGGCCAGCAGAACAGGTCCTCGATGTGGATGAACCCCACTGGCTGAACGGAACGCCCTGCCAGTTCGCAACGCAACTGCGGCAGTCAGCCAGCCAGGGGCGGGTATGCGGCCGGATCGATGCTCCTATGCGGTGTCAAGGATTTCTTGTCCTTCGCTGGGAATCGAGGGGCTTGGGTTGCTGAGGGCGGACACGACAGGGATGGGCCGCTCGCTGTGGAGGGGCAGGCTCTTATCAGGTCACGAGGTCAGCAGGGCGGGGAGAGGGTCCCGGGGTGGCCGGCGGATCGTTCGAAGGCCAGCACGGGGGGTGCGGCAGCCGATTCGTGGGCCAGGCCGCCCCGGGAAGCTGCGATGGGTCAGTTGCTGCCGCGGAGGCGGTGGCCTCGCGGGTTGGGGGTGGTGTAGCCGTTGGCGGCTGTGATGGCTGTGGCGACCAGGGTGATGGTGCGGGTGTCGAGGTTGCCGAGGACGGCGCGCAGGTGGACGGGGATAGCGGGGTCGCCGAGGCTGGCGGCGATCCGCAGGATGGCTTGCTCGGAGGACGCGCAGGGCAGCAGCCCGGTGTTCAGGGCGCGGAGGGCAGTGTCCCAGCAGATGGTGGCGAGCGGCTGGCCTGTGCAGATGCTGGTGTCTGCGGTGATGACACGGCGGAAGGCGTCGCGGTGCAGGAAGTGCCCGTGGCTGATGATCAGCCCGGCGGCGGCGGTATCGGCGGGGATGCCGTCGGCGGCGTTCAGGAGCTGGCAGATCAGCTGCTGGACGGGGATGGCGGTGGCGTTCATGATGATGCTCCTGAGACAAAGGGATAGTGAGCCCGGCGGCGGCTGGCTGGCTCGCAGTGGAGGGCGGTTCTGTCCGGCAGGATGGAGAGGGTCCCGGGGCGGCCGGCGGATCGATCCAAGGCCAGCACTGCGGGTGCGGCAGCCGACTCGAGGGCCAGGCCGCCCCGGGAAGCTGCGAGCCTCAGGCGCTGTCGCGGAGCTGGTGGTAGACCTCGCGCGCGACGTAACGCTTCAGGCAGCGGATGATCTCCCTTTTCGACAGTCCTTCTTTGCTACGGCGGCTGGCATAGGCGCGGGTGGCCGGGTGGGAGCTCAGCCGGGTGATCACGATCCGCCATAGCGCGTGGTTGGCCTCGCGGTTGCCGCCGCGGTTGAGCCGGTGACGGCTGACCTTGCCGGAGGAGGCCGGGATCGGGGCGACACCGCACAGGTGCGCCCACGAGCTTTCGCTGCGCAGCCGCTCTGGGTGATCCCCGGCGGCGATCAGCAGCAGAGCGGCGGTATCCGGGCCGACGCCATACAGGCGGAGCAGGCCCGGCGCGCGGGCGGTGACCAGCGGGCCGATCAGCTCATCCAGGCGCCCCAGCTGGGCGTCCAGGAACTGGGCGCGGCGGCCCAGCTCGCGCAGCGCGACCCGGGTCGCATAGCCAGGCACATCGCCCGGCCGGGGCCGCAGAGCAGCGGTCGCATCCACCAGCGCGGCCGGGGCGTGCCCGGCGAACCGGGCCCGCAGCTCATCGGGGCCGGTCACGATCAGCGCCCGGGCCTGGTTGATCGCCTGGGTCCGCTCGTGGCGGGCGCTGCGCTTGGCGACCATCAGCGCCCGGATCGCCTCCACCGCGCCGTCGCGGCCCTTCGGCGCCCCCGATGCCCGCCCGGACTGGGCGGCCCGCGCCGCGCTGACCGCATCCAGCGGGTCGGACTTGCCCTGCCGGTGCCGGTCCTGCCGGTCGGCGCGGTCCACCTCCACCACCCGCACGCCGGCCGCCGCCAGGTGGCGGGCCAGGCCCGCGCCATAGCTTCCGGTGCCCTCCACGCCGACCAGGGCGAGGTCCCCGAACCCGCTCAGCCAGGCCAGTAAGCGCGCGTACCCGGCCGCGGTAGCCGGGAACTCCCGCACGCCCAGCAGCCCGCCGATCCGGTCCAGCGCGGCCGCGACATGCACGTCGGCATGCGTGTCCACGCCGCCGGTGATGGCACGCCTGTCTTCTACGATGGTCATAGCCGTCCCTTTCATGGTTGAGGGATGGCACGCACCCGCTGGCCGCCCGGACCTGTGAACCCCGGCCTCTTGCCCAGGCCAGGCAGATCAGACCGGCAGCGCCGGTGGGTGCCAAGGCTGGGCCCGGCCGACAAGCCGATCTCAAGACAGCCCGAATGGCGTCGCCAATTCGGAGGTCAGGCCGGGACCCAGGCCTCAGACCTTACGCCCGCACCAGGCCAAAGCCACGTAGGCACGGCCGGAAGCGAAGAAGAAGAGCCAGAGGCACTATCCACATCCTCCCTGCCGATTCTGCGGGGATATGGCTCAAGATCCCTAAGAAGGGCTCGGCCGCGCCCGGGGTCCCGCACGCCGACGTGCTCGCCGTCGCGCTGTGCTACGGGTGGATCGACGGGCAGAAGGGCCGGCTCGACGACGACGACTACTGGCTGCAGCGCTTCACCCCGCGCAAGCCGGGCAGCCGCTGGTCGAAGATCAACACCGAGAAGGCCGCCGAGCTGATC
>JASHPR010000542.1 GCA_030038015.1 Streptosporangiaceae bacterium | reverse complement strand
TCGCCGCGCTGCGGCGGCCGGCCGTGGCCCGCACGCTCGTCCTGCTGCAGGTCAGCGATTTGCTGCTGGACGTCTTCACCGGGTTCGTCGCGCTGTACCTGGTGGCCGTCGT
Source organism: Streptosporangiaceae bacterium (assembly GCA_030038015.1). GTDB lineage: Bacteria > Actinomycetota > Actinomycetes > Streptosporangiales > Streptosporangiaceae > JASHPR01. The sequence continues at coordinate 2,987 of JASHPR010000542.1, read as the reverse complement.
GCACGCGACGCCCGCGCAGGCGGCGCTGGGCGTCGCCATCAGGCTCGGGGCCGGGCTGGCGGGGGACGCAGCGCTCGTAGGCGCGCTGCGGCGCGCCGGGGGGCCGAACCTGCTGCGGGCGAGCGCCGCCGTGGCCGCCGTGGCGTACCCGGCGTTCCTGCTCGTCCCCGGCCTCGCGGCCAAGCTGCTGATGCTCGGCTGCCTGAGCGCCGTGACCGCGCCGTGGTATTCGGTGCTGCAGGCTGAGCTGTATCGCAGCCTGCCCGGCGAGAGCGGGATCGCGGTGTCGCTGACGAGCGCCGCTGGTTTGCTCGGCGGCGCGGCGCCGCTCGCCGTCGGGTTCCTCGCCCAGCGATCCGGGCTCGCGTGGGCCCTGGCGGTCCTGGCCGCAGCCCCGGTCTGGCTGCTCAGCGGGGTGTGGCGATGGCCGCCGGAGGCGGCCGCGGCCGGCGGCGCTTCCTGACCTGGGCGTGCCGGGGCCGGGCTGCCGCGTGACAGCCCGGCCCCGGCGTTCCGGCCCGTTACGAGTGCTTGAACGGGCCCTTGGTGATGCACACCTCCTGCGTGTCAATGGCCTTGCCGCCATTGACGTCCACGGTGCTCCATGTCGGCTGTGACGGGTAGGTGCCGTCAGAGGTGGCGACGACCGGGTTCGAGAAGTTGTCGCTGCCGCCGTTGATCAGCCACGGGCAGCCGTGGGACACAGGCTTGGCCACGGCAGCCTTGGCGACCTTCTTGCCCGACGTGGTGCCAATGGGCAGGTGGCTGGTCTGGATCAGGACGGTGTCGGCCGCCACGCCACAGGTCACCAGGCGCAGGTTGCCGTTGACCACCGGAGTGGTGTTGTTCCACGTGCCGATGCACAGCTGCTTCGAGCCGCCGTTGTTCCCGTTGAATGCGAGCTGGAACGTCCTCGCCTTGTCGAGGTGGGCGCTCTTGAGCAGCAGGCACTGACGGGGAGTGAATAGCGAGCTCACGGGCACCGATCCGTCGCAGTACAGCGGGTCGACCGTGCCCACAGTTATCTCGCTGAAGTCCTCCTTGTAAGCGCCGTTGCTGCCCGGCAGGAGCCGCACCAGGTTGTTGTAGACCGCCATGCCCGAGTGCACGCCCAGGATCGCGTTCTTGCCCGGGTTGACGAAGCTGATGTCGACGCAGTGAAATCGGCACGCGGTCGTCGCGGCCGGGGCAGCGCCAGCGCTGGGCGCGGCCGAGAGCCCGAGCATCGCGGTGGCGGCTACCCCGGCCGCCACAGCGTAGCCCGCCCGAGTAAAGCGGATGCGCATGATCATTCCTTCCTGTTGGTTGCCGTACCGGCTGCCCTGAGGCGGCGGCCTGGGCGGTCAGGCGTAAGCCGGTCGCCTTGTGCGTGTGAGCCTGGCTGTTGTCGCTATGTGTGATCCCGCCCTGCCAGTAGTAATGGAGACGCTACCATGAGTAGTCATTCGATTACTGCAAGTGAGAACATTGAGGTCAGCGTTGTTGCTGGCCAGGGGCGACGTGCCGGGGGCTGACTCCGGCGCAGCCCCGGCGGCCGGGCGTCAGCCATTGCTGCCGGGCCCGGCCGCCGCGCGCATACCGCGCTTGACCGGTGCGGCCGCAAATCCTTGCACGGCGGAGCCACCTGCCCGCTCGCCGCCGGATCCGGGAAAGCGACGGCGCACCTTTGCGGCCATTCCGCCTTTGTCCCCGGGCCTGCCAACGCCCGCAAGGCCGGCAGGGCCGGCCCGCTCCGGCCAGGTGCCGGCGCCGTGGCCAGGCTGGTATTCCGCAGCTCGCGCCGCAGCATGGCAGGCCTAAATCGGTATCTAGGTGATAATGCTTTGCCAGCTTTCTTATTGGCGTGATTGCATTCCCGCTAGCGAGACGCGCCACTCCAGCCCATGGTTGCCATGACGCATTCAGGCGTTTCCCAATATCCGGGTGCGGCCACTCAACTCCCGGTTTGTATATGACGCGGGCGAATGATCAGGGAGCGGCGGGGTTGCTCGTGAAGACCGGGAGGCTGACCATTCAGGCGGATTGGCCACCGCGCGGGCGGGCTGCCGCGGCCGCGCCCCGGGCGTTCCCGGGACAGCGGCCGCCTGCTGGCTCAGCCGGCGCCCTGGGCGCCGTCGGCGGCCTTGCTGTCGGCCGTGGCGCCGCCCCCCGCAGAGGTGAGCGCGTCATACGACGTCACCGCCTGCTCCGCAGGCCCGGACAGGCTCTTCTTCACCGACTCAAGGATCGTCAGCCCCTGGCCGACCAGGCCGGCCGCGATCTCGCCGAGACCGTCGGCGCCGTTCAGCACGCTGATGTTGGCCCCGGCCAGCCCCCCCGCCGCCTCCTTCACGATCTGCGGCAGCTGGTCGATCAGCATCCGGTCAAGCGCAATGCGGTTGTGCGAGGCCGCCGCCTCTGCCTGGAAGCGGACCCGCTGCGCGTCCGCCTGGGCCAGGATCCTGACCTTGTCCGCCTCGGCCTCGGCCGGCTTGATCACCTCAGCGACCAGCTGGCGCTGGCGCAGTTCTGCCTGCCGCTGCGCCAGGTCGGCCTGGGCGGCAATGACGTTCATCTGCGCCTGGGCCTGCGCGAGTGGCCCGGCTTGCGCCGCCTCGGCCTGGGCCTTGTCGATCTCGGCCTTGTACTGGGCCTGCACGACCGCCGTCTGCCGGGCGTACTCGGCCTGCTTGCGCTGCGACTCCTGCTGGGCCTCAGCCGCCGCCTGGTTCGCCTGTGCCTGCGCGATCTGCGCCTGCCGCTGGATCGCGGCATTGTGCGGCGCGGCCATGGCATCGATGTAACCGCTGCTCATGTCGTCGATGGACTGGATCTGCAGCGAGTCCACGGTCAGGCCGATCTTGGCCATCTCGGCCTTGGAGCCGTCCAGGACCTCGGTCGCCAGCTTCTGCCGCTCGGTGACGATCTCCTCGACGGTCATGGAGCCGATGATCGAGCGCAGGTGCCCGGCGAAGATCCGCCCGGTGAGCGTGGACATCTGGTCCTGG
>JASHPR010000541.1 GCA_030038015.1 Streptosporangiaceae bacterium | reverse complement strand
CCGGCGAGATCAGCTACCCGATCGTCAGGGACGTCGACACCAACATGTACGAGCGCCAGCACGGCGGCGACATGGAGGTCGGCTCGTACGCGCACCGGCCGATCATCGTCGACCCGGACGACATCCCCTCGATCGAGGAGGCGGCGCTCTCGCCGACCGAGATGCCGTTCACCGCCGACGACTTCGACCCGCAGCTGCTGCAGGCCCTGGAGCTGATGCCGGACCTGCTCGGCGACGAGCGCGTGGGCATCCGCTACGCGATCAACGGGCTCATCTCGATGACCCCAGACGGGCACCCGGTGCTCGGCGAGACGCCCGAGGTGCCCGGGCTGTGGTCGGTCGCGGCGAGCTGGATCAAGGAAGGCCCCGGCATCGGGCGCGCGGTCGCGGAGTGGATGAGCGGCGGGGCCCCGGAGATCGACATCCACGAGGCCGACATCTCCCGGTTCTACGGGCACCAGCGCACCACCGCGCACGTGACCGCGCGGGCGCGCGAGGGCTTCAACAAGATGTACGGGATCGTGCACCCGGCCGAGCAGTGGGAGTCGGGGCGGCCGGTCAGGCTCAGCCCCGTGTACGAGCGCGAGTGCGACCTCGGGGCGGTGTTCATCGAGACCGCCGGGTGGGAGCGGCCGAACTGGTACGCCGCAAACGAGGTCCTCCTTGAACGTTACGCAGGCCGGCTGATGGACCGCGAGGCCGAGTGGGAGGCCCGGTGGTGGTCCCCGGTCATCAACGCCGAGCACCTCGCCATGCGCGACGCGTGCGGGCTGGTCGACCTGTCCGCGTTCGCGGTGTTCGACATCGCCGGCCCGGGCGCGCTCGCCGCCGTGCAGTCGGTCGTAGTCGCGCAGATGGACGTGCGGGCCGGCCGGGTGGTGTACACGTCGCTGCTCGACGAGCGCGGCGGCTTCCGCGGCGACCTGACGATCATGCGCCTGGGCCCGGAGCGGTTCCGGGTGGTCACCGGCGGCGCGACCGGGATGATGGACCTCAAGTGGTTCGGCGACCACATGGCGGGGGAGGGCCGGCCGGGCGAGCGGGGCGCCGCGGTGATCGCCGACCAGACCTCGGCGTGGACCACGCTGGGCCTGTGGGGCCCGCGGGCGAGGGATGTGCTCGCGTCGGTGACCTCGGCGGACGTGTCGCACGCCGGCTTTGCGTTCGGGACCTGCCGCGAGATCGAGCTCGGCGGCGTGACCGTTCTCGCCTCGCGGATCTCCTACGTCGGCGAGCTGGGCTGGGAGCTCTACGCGCCGATCGAGGAGGGCCGCCGGGTGTGGGACACGATCTGGGACGCCGGGCAGCCCCATGGCCTGGTGCCGGTCGGCATCGGCGTGTACGGCACCACCGGCAGGCTGGAGAAGGGCTACCGGGCGTACGGGGCCGAGCTCGACAGCTCCTACAACCTGGTGGAAGCCGGGATGGCCCGGCCGACGGTCAAGGGGCAGCAGTTCCTCGGCAAGGAGGCCTACCTGGAGCAGCGGTCGTCCGAGCCGTGCGCGACGGCGTGCACGCTGACCGTGGACGATCACCGGTCGGCGTCCGGCCAGCTCCGCTACATGCTCGGCGGCGAGCCCATCCTCACGCCGGAGGGCGAGCCGCTGGTCGACGCCAAGGGGCGGCACTCCTACGTCACGAGCGCAGGCTCCGGGCCTTCGGTGGGCAAGCACCTGCTGATGTCCTACCTGCCCGCCAGGCACGCGGTGGCGGGTACCCGGCTGGCCGTGGAGTACCTGGGCGAGCAGTACCCGGTCACGGTGGCCGTGGCTGGCTCGACGCCGCTCTTCGACCCCGAGAACGAGCGGGTCAGGAGCTGACGGGCGGGAGGAGCCGTGGAGATCGCAGTCTGCGTCAAGCGCGTCCCGATGGTCGGCGGCAAGATCGTGGTGACCGCGGACGGCCAGGACGTGGACACCCGGATGTCCGGGTTCACGGTCAGCCCGCACGAGGAGTGCGCGGTCGAGGAGGGCGTGCGCCTGGTGGAGCGGCACGGCGGCAGCGTCACCGTGCTCACCCTCGGCCCCGCGGCCGCCGCCGACCAGTTGCGCGAGATGCTGGCGCTCGGGGCCTCGCGGGCGGTGCTGCTGGAGACCGACGGGCGGGAATGGGGCCCGGTCGCCACCGCTGAGGCGATCGTGGCCGCCGTCCAGGGCGGCCCTGCTGCGCCCGAGGCCTCCGCCCCTCCCGCGCCCGAGGCCTCCGCCCCTCCCGCGCCCGAGGCCTCCGCCCCTCCCGCGCCCGAGGCCTCCGCCCCTCCCGCGCCCGAGGCCTCCGCCCCCCACATCCCTTACGACCTGCTGCTGTTCGGCAACGAGGCGGCCGACACCGGCGACTACCAGGTAGCGGTGCGCGTCGCGCACGCGCTCGGCCTGCCCTGCGTGACCGGCATCAAGAACCTCGAGGTGGCCGACGGGAGGGCACGGGCCAGGCGGGAGTACCGGGGCACCGAGGAGGTCTTCGACATCCCGCTGCCGGCCGTGATCTCGGTCAAGGAGGGCATCAACCTGCCCAGGTACCCGTCGCTCCCCGGACGGCTGCGGGCCAAGCGGGCCACGATCGAACGGCACGAGCCACGGTGGCACCCCGACGGCTTGCGGAAGGAACGGCTCCGCGTTCCCGCTGGCGAGTCGAAGCGGGCAGAGATCCTTGGCACCGGCCCCGACGCCGTTCCGGCCCTGGTCGCGCTGCTCGATGAGCTCGGGGTGTTCTCATGACGGAGGCGTCGGGCCGGAGGGCGCCGCGGAGGCGGGCGGGGGGCGACGCATGACCGTGCTGTGGCTGGTCGAGCAGGCCGACGGCGGCGGCGTCGCCGACGTCTCGCTCCGCGCGCTGACCTTCGCCAGGTCCCTGGCCGGCGGCGCGATGCCATCTGCTGCCCCGTCGGCCTCAGCAGCCTCACAAATCCCAGCCTCGGCACCAGAGCCCGCCGAAGCGGCTTCGTGGATGTACCAAAAGAGGGGTTATAGCCCTACTAACGGTACATTCATCGGCGACGAAAAGGCTGGCGGCGGCGGCGCGGCCGCCAGCCCTGTGACTGATGGTGCTCATGGGTCAGGCGGGGCGATTGCGGTCGTGTTTGGGGACGCGGCGTCGGCGCCCGTCACCGAGCTGTCGTCATATGGTGTGGCCGACGCGTACGTGGCTGACCTGCCGGGGCTGGACGGGTACGCCCCGCAGGCGTGGGCGCGCGCGCTCGCCGGGCTGGCCGCCGAGCTGTCGGCCACCGCCGTCGTCGCCGCCGGTACCGACCACGGCAGCGAGGTCATGGCGCACCTGGGCGCGATCACCGGGCTGCCCATGGCCGCGAACTGTGTCTCCGCCGTGCGGAACGCCGCAGGCGAACTCGAACTGGTCCGGCAGCGGTGGGCGGGCAGCCTGCTGGAGGATGCGGTCCTGGACGCCTCGCCCGCCCTGCTCACGGTGGCGGCCGACGCCGTCGCCGCGGCGCCGGCCGGTGAGCCCGCCGCCACCAGCGTGCACGTTTATCAGCCCGGGCTCGAAGAGGCCGACCTCCTGGTGAGCGCGGCCGCTTCCGCCGAACGCAGCTCGGGGGTATCGCTGGCCACCGCGCGGGTGGTGGTTGGCGGCGGCCGCGGCGTGGGCGGGCCCGAGGGGTTCGGCGTGCTCGAAGAGCTCGCCAGCTTGCTCGGCGGCGTGGTCGGCGTTTCCCGCGTGGTGACCAGCGAGGGCTGGCGGCCGCACAAGCAGCAGGTCGGCCAGACCGGCACCCGGATATCGCCCGAGCTGTACCTGGCGTGCGGGATCAGCGGCGCCATCCAGCACATGGCCGGCTGCCTTAGCTCGAAGCACATCGTGGCGATCAACACCGATCCGGACGCGCCGATCATCTCGCACGCCGACTACGCGGTGATCGGCGACCTGAACCAGGTGCTCCCGGCGCTCATCGCCGCGATCAAGGCCCGGGGCGGGTGAGGCAGCCGATGAGGCATCGGCTGTGGGCGTCCTGTGGATGACCCGGTGGAAAAGCGGGCGTGAACGGGGGACAACGCCGGGCATCCTGTGGACAGCCAAAGAATCTTGAAATACCTGCGGGAAACCTCTTGTGCCGCAGGCAGGCGCAGGCGTAGAAAATCTCTCACCACTAAAGACGGGTACCAACTGGGGGAGACCCCGGAACGTCAGGAGCGCCGGGAAACCGGAGGTCCGGCAGGTACGCGGCAGCGGTGGCGGGCCGCGCGAACACGGCAGCCGGGCGACCGGCAGCCTGGGCTGCAAGGCCCAAATCCAGGCCCCTCCATCTCATACATGGAGGGGCCTGGTCCTATTTTGCCCTCCCACCCGCGATCTGCCGGGCAGCGACACGCGGGCAGTGAAGACAAGCGGGCGGAAGGAATGGCCTGCGGCGAGCGGCCCAATGGACCTGCTGCGAGCGGCGAACGGCCCTCTTCCGACCTGGCCCCCCGCATCAGCCGGGAGCCGGCCGCTCGCTGGTTCGCCCGGCCGGCGCCCGCCCGGCGACCTGGGGCGCATGGTGGGCGGTGATGACGATCCCGGCGGCCATGAGCAGGAGCGAGGCGACCTGGCCGAAGATGTCAGCGGGGCTGCTGCGCAGGCGCACGCCCAGCCACAGGACGCCGAGCCCGACGGAGATGACCGGATCGGCCGTGGTGATGATCGCCTGGACCGGCGCCAGGAACCTGCCCTGCTGGAAGGCGTCCTGGTTCAGGATGAACCCGGCCGGCCCGACGACGGTGAAGACGTAGATCGGCCAGTTGGCGAACACCCGGGCCGCTCCGCCGCCGAATTCTGACGTCACCAGCTTGACCGCGAAGGCAGCGGAGCCGTAGCAGACTCCGCAGGCCAGCGCCAGCGCGAGCGGCCGCAGGTTCCGGTTCCGGGCGGCCACGGCCAGGCAGCCTCCCACCACCGCGACGAGCCCTATGGCCAGCGGCGTCAGCACGCCAAAGCCGGCGTTCGGGCGGCCAGCCGACGGCTGCCCGATGGCGAGGAATCCGGCCACGCCGGCCGTGGCGGCGGCGACGCCCGCGAGCAGGACCGGATCCCATCGCTTCGTTCCCGGGGGGAGCGTACTCGGGTCCCATCCCACGGACCGGACGATCAGGACCGCAAAGACCAGGTCGAAGACCAGGAGCGGCTGCACCAGCGCGAGGCTCCCGAAGCTGAGCGCGACGACTTGCAGGGCGAATCCCGCGACGTTCGCCGCGATGGCGATCAGCCACAACGGCTGCCGGACCAGGTCCAGCAGGATCGTCGGCGACAGCGCCCGCTCGGTCTTGACCCGCTTGGTACTGCGCTGGTCGGCGACGGACGATAGCCCGAAGAGCAGCGCGGCGGCCAGGGCGGTCGCTACCGCGATCGGCGTGGACAACTATCTGCCCTCCCGCCGGCCAGATCCGGTGACGGGTCCGCGCGGGGTGGCGCCAGGGCACTACGCGGTGGCAACCGGCGCGAAGCGGAACCCGATGCCCAGCCGGTGCAGGACAGATCGCAGCCACAGGACGGAGACGGCGATCCCCGCGGCGATGAGCGCGACCGTGGTGGCGGCCCAGACCGGTACGTACGTGACGACCGGGATGGTCGCCAGCAGGACCCCCAGGCTGACCGCCAGCAGCAGGAACACGCCGGCCCATAGCACGGTCACGTGCCGGAAGAAGGGGTTCAGGCGCGGCTGATGGACGGCCGGGCAGTGCAGCCCGATCACCTCGCCGGCCAGCCGGGCGGCGATCGGGCTCTGCCCGCGCGCCGTCCCGGCGAACAGCAAGCACAGGCCGAGGTTCGCGATCGGGAAGTGCACCAGGAAGATCAGCAGGTTCCCGGTGGCAATCGCGGCCACGGTCTGGATGGTGAGCACGATGAGCGAGATCATCACCAGACCGGGAACCGACCTGGTCAGGACCTTTCGGGCGGCTGCCGTCAGCCAGATGGCGGCGAGCATTGCCCACAGGCCGACGTCGCGGCCTGCGAGAGCCGCGGCGAGGAGGTAGGCGCCGGTCGGCAGCCCGAAGGATTCGGCCAGGTTCACCCCGGCGGTGTGCAGTAGCCGCGCCGGCCGGGGCAGTTGCAGGCACTCGGACATGGCTGTCATTCAGCCGCCGCGCACGCCTGCCGTGACGGCTACGCATCGGTCACGATGCGGGCCTGCGGCGCAGGGGGACATGGACGTACAGCTCCTTCCGGTCTGGCGCCTTCACTGGCCGTCCGGCGGGGGGCAGCCGGTACCGGGCCTCGCGCAGGTGTTCAGGATACTGCCGGCCGGCTTGTAGACCTGATCGAACTTCCGGATCGTCCCGGCGAAGTTGGTCTGGCACGGGAACAGCTGCCGGGCGATGATTCCGGTGGTCTTGGCCAGCGCCGCGAAGCGAGGTACTTGCGGTCCCGCACGAACACGAAGCGGGCCCCGCCTCGTCCGGGCCGGCGATGATGTTGATGGCCACAGACAGCCCCATGGCCGGGCGCGGGTGTGGCTGGCCGGGCGCCGCGGCCCCGGGCTAGTACCCGAGGGCGGGGTCGACCTGGCCGACCAGCGGCTCGCCCGCGGCGAACCTGGCCACGTTCTCCCTGATGCGGTGCGCGAGCAGGGGCATGATCATCTCCGGGGTGTCGGCCGTATGCGGGGTGATGATGCAGCGCTCAAGGTCCCACAGCGGGTGGCCGTCCGGCAGCGGCTCGGGATCGGTCACGTCGAGCGCCGCGCCGCCGATGGTGCCCTCGGTCAGCGCCGCGACCAGGGCGTCGGTGTCGACGTGCGGCCCGCGGGCCACGTTGACCAGCCACGCGTCTGGCCGCATGGCCGCCAGTTCGGCCGGGCCGATGATGTGCTCGGTGGCCGGCGTGAGCGCCAGGGCCAGGAACACGACCTGGGCGCCGGCGATCGCCTCGTGCAGGCCGTCCTGGCCGACGGTCCTGGCGGCGCCGGCGAGCGGGCCGGGCCGGTTGCGCACGACCGTCGCGGTGACTCGTAGCGGCGCGAGCAACTCCAGCAGGCTGGCCGCGATTCCGCCGCCGCCCAGGATCGTGACCGGCTGGTCGTACAGGCTGATCCCGGCCGGCTCGCCCCAGGAACGGGCCGTGATGCGCCGGCGGAACTGGCGCAGGCCGGCCAGGGCGAGCGCGAGGGCGTGCTCGGCAACCGGCTCCGCGTAGGCGCCTTTGGCCGAGGTCCAGGTGCGGCCGGCGTCGAAGATCCCGGCCGCTGCCACCCGCTCGACGCCCGCGAACGGGAGCTGTACCCAGCGCGCGGAACTCGCCGTTGCGAGTGCCGCGCGCAGGCCGCCCATGTCGGCCGGGTTGAGCCAGATGAGCGCGTCGGCCCGGGCGTCGACGTCCGTCGGCTCGCCGCCGCCGTCGCGGATCGCCTTCTCCGCGAAGTCGCTGAGGTCTGGGCCAACGGCCACCCGGGGAGCTGTCACGTCCAGCACCCTAATGCACCGTCAGGCACGGCAGCGTTGCAGCCTCTTTACCGCGGCTGGGATGTGGCTTGCGGAACCATTTCCTGGTTACCAGGTTGACGGGACCGCTGGTGGTCTGATATCTGCGACACATTTAAGTCTGTTTACGCGCCCCCCATTCGAATTTGTCGGCGTGCCGGCGCTGCCGGAGGATCCCCTGTGAAAGGTTCTGCCCGCGCAGCCTGCATTGCTGCCGTCGCGCTCGCCGCAGCGCTCAGCGCGTGCGGCGGCGGCTCGTCCTCGAAGACCCCGCCCGCCAGCTCACCGTCGGCTCACGGGCAGGCCAGCGCCACCCCGGTCAGCGTTCAGGTTCCCCTGCCGCCGGGGTACCACCGGATCGGCGGCACCGCCCAGGGCGTGTCGCTGGCCGTCCCGGATTCCTGGGTCTCGGTCAACTTCGCGCAGCAGACCCTGCAGCAGGCCGTCCGGCAGCTCAGCCTGCATGGCGTCAGTGCGACCTCCGTGGCCGGTGCCATGCGCGTGCTGATCAAACTGCGCGCGGTCTACGCGATCGACGCCAAGTCAATGATCGCCTCGCCCGAGCACGTGACGAACATCAGCGCGTACTGCGGCGCATCCGGGATCACCGAAACCGGCAGCGACGGTCTCCCCTTCCTGGGCCCGTCGGTCGTGGCTGAACTGAAGCAGGCTGGCGCAGGCGACCTCCGCCAGACCAACCTCATGGTTGGGGGGATTCCAGCTGGGGGTGCTGCCCAAGCCAGATCGTCTCTGCGTCATCACGCTGAGCGCGGGCGGTGCGTTCCCCAGGGCGGTGCTCGCCAAGATTGCCACGACGGTTCAGTACCCGTGACCGCTCGGCGTGTTCCCGGCCTGCCTCGCCAGGGTCGCCGCCGGGCGCCGGTCAGGGCGTGCGCGCGGGCCGGGGCCGGCCAGCGGCGAGCCGGTCGAGCAGTGCGCGACGCCACTCCTCGGTCTGCCGGACCTGGTTGAACGTGAAGACGTGCAGGCCCTCGACCGCCGAGGCGGGGTCGGCGAGCGTGGCCCCGGTTCGTTCCAGCAGCCTGGCCGGGTCGTAGCCGCTGGGCGTGCCGAGGCGCAGCAGCCAGTCGGTGTGCCCGGCCAGGAACCGCGCCGACTCGGCTGCGCCCGCCTTCGCGGCCATGCGAAGCAGCCTGGCCCGGTCCACGGGCCCGGCGATGCCGATGAACATAGGCATCGCCACGCCCCGGGCGCGGACCCTGGCGATCCACTTGCGCAACGTGGCCGGGTCGAAGCACAGGTTGCTGACCAGATAGCTGGCGTGGTGCCGCTTGTCCCACATGGCCTGGATCGTGATGTCGTCGCCGATCCTCGGGTGGCTTTCCGGGTACCCGGTGATCCCGACCCTGGCGAACGGGCGGCCCATCTCGGCCAGGCGGTCGAGCAGGGACAGCGCGCTGTCGAAGCGGCCCGCGGGCGGGTCAGCGTCGCCGGCCGGCACGAACACGTCGTCCACGCCGCAGGCGGTCATCCGGGCCACGATGTCGGCGAGATGCGCGTCGTCGCGCACCAGCCGGGCCGACAGGTGCGGGACCACGCGGTAGCCCCTGGCGGTCAGCCGCTCGGTGAGGTCCAGCGTGGGATCGAGCCCCTTGGCGGGCGAGGCGGTCACCGTCACGGTCAGCTCCGTCGGCACCCACTCGGCGACCACGTCCTCGGTGCCCGCCGCGGGAAGCACCTCGTACCTGGGGCGGTGCAGCAGCGGCGCCACCCGGGCCAGCCCGCCGCGGATCACGGCAGGCCGTCCGCGGCGGCTGAAGGAGCTGGGGGAGCGGCCATGGCGGCGCCGCCGAGCAACGCCGCCAGTTCACGCTCCAGGCCGCCGGTGCCGACCTCGAGCACGGTCAGCGGCAGGCCAAACATGCTGGCGATCGCGGCTGCCTCGGCGTCCAGCGCCTGGTCGCGGGACTGCGCCAGCCAGACCAGGCGGCGGTAGTGGCCGAAGTAGTCGGGCCAGAGCTCAGGATGCGCGTCAAGGCCAAGCTCGGCCAGGACCGAGCGGCGGAAGCTGCGCACCAGGAAGTCCGTGAGCAGGTAGGTCCCCGGCTCGCGCTCGAACATCTCACGCAGCCTGCCCTCGCCGCCCAGCACGTCGTAGCAGTGCAGCCCGGGGAGCCTGCGCAGGTTCAGCCGGGCGCACAGCTCATCGAGCGCGCCGTAACTGCCGCAGTCCGCGTAGCCGAGCGCCACCCGCAGGCCGCGTGCCTGCAGGTCGCGCGCGATCCGCTCGGCAGCGGGGGCGATGCGCTCCGGCCGGTTGTGCAGCAGCGAGGGGAGGGGGTGCAGCTCGACAGGCCAGCCGCGGCGGGCGGCGATCTCGCGGATGTGGCCGCCCAGCGCGCCGCAGGCGATCACGGCGACGCGCGTGGGCGCGGAGGCCGGGGCGCCGGCGGGG
>JASHPR010000540.1 GCA_030038015.1 Streptosporangiaceae bacterium | reverse complement strand
GCCCGCCGGGCAGGCCTCCCTGAGCCCGCGAGCGCGCCGGTTCGCCCGCGAGCATGCGCTGCGTTCGCGGCCGGCGGCAGGCAGCGGGCCCGGCGGCCGCGTGCTCGAGGCGGACCTGCGCGACCTGTTCTACTCCCAGCCGCGTGCCTCGGCCGCGGCCGCGGAGCAGATGGCACGCGGGTACGTGGCGGCCGGCCCCGGCTCCGGGATCGGCGGCATGATCCGGCTCAGGGACCTTGAAGCACAGGCGGTCCCCCTCACCCCGGTGCGCCATGCAATCGCCGAGCGGGTGCGGCGGTCCCTGAGCTCGACGGCGCAGTACACGCTGAACGGATCGGCGAACGCCGGCGGCCTGCTCGCGGTGCGGCGGGCCCTGAAGGGCGATCCGGCCACCGCCGCCATCACCATCAGCGACCTTGTCGTCTTCTGCACGATCCGGGCCCTGCTGCAGGCGCCCGACCTGAACGCCGAGTTCACCGACGGCATGCTCCGCCGGCACGCGGGGATCCACCTGGGGTTCGCGTGCGATACCGGCCGGGGCCTGCTGGTCCCGGTGGTCCGGGACAGCCAGCGCCTCTCCCTGCCCGGGCTGTCGCTCCGGATGCGGGAGCTCAGCGCCCAGGCCGCCCAGGGCACCATCGCGCCGGACGACCTGACCGGCGGAACCTTCACCGTCAGCAACCTGGGCAGCCTCGGCGTCGAGTCCTTCACGCCGGTGCTCAACCCGCCGCAGGTGGCGATCCTGGGCGTCGGCGCGATCCAGCCCAAGCCGGTGCGCAAGCCGGACGGGAACATCGAGTTCATCGACGCCATCGGCCTGTCCCTGACCCTCGACCACCAGGTCATCGACGGGGCGCCCGGCGCCAGGTTCCTGGGCCTGCTCGCCCGCCAGATCGAGAATGCCGAGGCGCTATGTATGACCTGATTGTTATCGGGGCCGGCCCCGGCGGCTACGAGGCCGCCGCGCACGCAGGACGGCTGGGCAGGAAGGTCGCCCTGGTCGAGAAGGAGCGGATCGGCGGAGCCTGCCTGAACGTCGGGTGCATCCCGGCGAAGGCGTTCCTGCGCTCGTCACGGCTCTGCCGCGAGTGCCGCGAGGCCGCCGCCTTCGGCGTGCACACCGGCGCGTTCAGCTTCGACCTGCCCGCGGTCGTCGAGCGCAAGAACGGCATCGTCGCCGCGCTGGTCAAGGGGATCGGCGACACGCTGCAGCGCGCCGGAGTGGACGTCTTCGAGGGCCAGGCCCGGCTGACCGCGCGGGACCGGGTGCAGGTCGGCGGCCAGGCCCTGCAGGCCGCGAACATCCTGATCGCGACCGGGGCCCGGCCGGCGGTGCCCCCGGTTCCCGGCATCGGCTCCCCGCGCGTCATCGACTCGGACTCCGCCTTCGATCTCACCGTTGTCCCCGGCCGGGTGGCCATCATCGGCGCCGGCTGCATCGGGCTGGAGTTCGCCACCTTCTTCAGCGACATCGGCTCGGACGTCGCCGTCTTCGAGATGCTTCCGCGGGTCGCCAGCGGCTGCGACCGCGACGTCGCCGACCGGCTGCAGCAATGCCTGCAGCGAAGCGGCGTCGGCTTCCACCTGCCGTGCGAGGTGCTCGGCGTCGACGACGGCACGGTCCGCTTCGCGGACCGTGCCGGCCCGGACCAGGCCTACCAGGCGGACCTGGTCCTCAACGCCACCGGGCGGGTGTCCGTGGTGGCCGGCCTCGGGCTCGAGGACGCCGGAGTCGACTTCTCCGCGGCGGGCATCCCGGTCACCGACCGGGGCCAGACCAACGTGCCGGGGATCTGGGCCTGCGGCGACGTGACCGGGGAGCACATGCTGGCGCACGCCGCCACCCGTGAGGGGATCGTCGCGGTGAACAACATGTTCGGGAAGCCGGACCGGGTCCGCTACGACGCGATGCCCGCGGTCATCTACACCCACCCCGAGGTGGCCTGGGCCGGCCGCACCGAGGAGGAGCTGAAGGCCGCGGCGATCACGTACGGCAAGACCGTTGTGCCGATGGGCGTTTCGGGGCGCTTCCTCATCGAAAATGAGCGCGGGAGCGGCTTCCTGAAGCTGCTGACCGGCGCCACGTACGGAGAGATACTCGGTGTCCACGTGGTGGCCGACTGGTCGAGCGAGTTCATCGTCGCTGCTTCGGCGCTGATCGAGACCGAGCTTGGCGTGAACCAGGCCGCCGAGATCGTATTCCCGCACCCCACCGTATCCGAGGTGCTGCGAGAGGCGATCCGGCGCGCCCGGGTGGGGGGAAGGCAGCCATGACGAAGTCGCTTGTGATCAAGCCCGAGGACGTGTTCTCCGCCGGGGCCATCCATTTCCACGACATCCCGGTGAACGCCTACCGCAGGACGATGGCGGAGGAGCTGACCTGGTGCACGGCCGGGGATCTCCTGGAGATCTGGCGGGACATGTGCGCGATCCGCGAGTTCGAGACCATCCTGAACGAGATCAAGATGAAAGGCGCCTACCGGGGCGTCGCCTATCACCACGCGGGGCCCGCGCACCTGTCCCTCGGCCAGGAAGCCGCCGCGGTCGGCATGGCCTTCACCCTGGCCCCCGAGGATCACATATACGGGTCGCACCGGAGCCACGGCGAGGTGCTGGCGAAAGGATTCTCGGCGATCCGCAAGCTCGCCGGCGACGAACTGATGGCGATCATGCGCTCCTTTCGCGGGGGCGCGGTGCTGGCCCCGGTCGAGAAGGGCTTCAGCGGCTCGGTGCGGGAGCTTGCCCTGCGTTTCTTCATCTACGGCGCCTACAGCGAGATCTTCGCCCGGGATACCGGGTTCAACCGCGGGCTGGGCGGCTCGATGCACGCGTTCTTCACGCCTTTCGGGATTTACCCGAATAACGCGATCGTGGGCGGCTCGGGCTCCATTGCCCCGGGGGCGGCGCTCTACAAGAGGGTGAACCGGCGCCCGGGCATCGTGGTCGCGAACATCGGCGATGCCTCCTTCGGCTGCGGCCCCGTGTGGGAGGGCATCACCTTCGCCAGCATGGACCAGTACCGGAAGCTCTGGGACCAATCGCTGGGCGGGGGCCTTCCCATCATCTTCAACGCCATGAACAACTTCTACGGGATGGGCGGCCAGCCCGACGGCGAGACGATGGGCTGCCAGTTCATCGCCCGGATCGGCGCGGGCGTCAACCCGGAGCAGATGCACGCCGAGCGGGTCAACGGCTATGACCCGCTCGCGGTCATCGACGCCTTCCGGCGGAAGCGGCAGATCCTGGAGGAGGGCCGCGGCCCGGTGCTGCTTGACACGATCACCTACCGGCTCTGCGGCCACTCGCCGTCGGACGCGTCGAGCTACCGGTCGAAGGAAGAGGTCGAGCTCTGGCAGGCGGCGGACGCGATCCCCGCCTACCGTGACCGGCTCGCCGGCAGCGGCGTGATCGGCACCGATCTCCTCGCGGAGGCGGAACGGGACGCCAGGGAGCGGGTGTTCGCGATGTTCTGCCTCGCGGCCGACCTGGACGCCAGCCCGCGGGTGGCCATGGACTCCGACCTGGTCGAGAGGGTGATGTTCTCGAACCGGCGGGCGGAGAAGCTGGACGACCGCCGGCCCGAACTGCTGCAGGACCTGGCGGACAACCCCAGGGTCCGGCAGATCCGGGGCAAGGTGCGCACCGCGTTCTCCGGGGGCGAGCCCGTGCCCAAGATGAAGGTGTTCAACATCCGCGACGCCATCTTCGAGGCCCTGCTGCACCGGTTCGCCGCCGACCCCACGATGATCGCGTTCGGCGAGGAGAACCGGGACTGGGGCGGCGCCTTCGCCGTATACCGGGGGCTGACCGAGGCGCTGCCGTACCACCGGCTGTTCAACGCGCCCATATCCGAGGCGGGCATCGTGGGCGCCGCCGTGGGGTACGGCATCGAAGGCGGCAGGGCCGTCGCCGAGCTGATGTACGCCGACTTCCTGGGCCGGGCGGGCGACGAGGTCTGCAACCAGCTGTCAAAGTGGCAGGCGATGTCCGGCGGGCAGCTGACCATGCCCGTCGTGCTGCGGATATCCGTCGGTGACAAGTACGGTGCCCAGCACTCGCAGGACTTCAGCTCGCTCACCGCGCACATTCCCGGCCTCAAGGTGGTCTTCCCGGTCACCCCGTACGACGCCAAGGGCATGATGAATGCCGCGCTCGCCGGAACCGACCCCGTCGTCTTCTTCGAGAGCCAGAGGCTGTACGACATCGGCGAGATGTTCGCGGCCGGCGGCGTGCCCGAGGGCTACTACGAGATCGAGCTGGGCCAGCCGTCGGTGAAGCGCGAGGGCAGCGACCTGACCATCGTGACCGTCGGCCCGGCCCTGTACACCGCGATCGACGCGGCCAGCGAACTGGCCGGGCGATTCGGCCTGTCGGCTGAGGTGATAGATCTCCGGTCGCTGAACCCGCTGTGCTACGACCTGCTGGCGGCGTCGGTCCGCAAGACCGGGAAAGTGCTCCTGGTGTCCGAATCCGTGGAGCGGGGAAGCTTCCTGCAGACGGTTTCCGCCAATCTCGCCCAGATCTGCTTCGACGATCTGGACGCGCCCCCGGTCACCGTGGGCTCCCGGAACTGGATTACCCCCCCGGCCGAGCTGGAGGAAATGTTCTTCCCCCAGCCGGCGTGGCTGCTGGATGCCATTCATGAGCAGATAATGCCGCTCCCCGGCTACCGCCCGGTCACCAGCCGCACCAGCGGGGAACTCGCGCGGCGGGCGCGCCTCGGTGTGTAGCCCGGCGCCGGCGGCACAGGGCCTCTGGCCTTGGTCAGCGGCCCTAATGCGGTCACCACGGGACTTCCGGCCCTGTTGCGGACGTGACGAAGAGAGTTTCCTGAATTTCGGTTCCTGGCAGCAGGCCGAGATGGCCAGCCGGAACGGAGGGGTGGTCATGCTCAAGCGAACACAGCGTCAAGAAGCGCAGGTTTTCCATCTGCCCGGGCGGGACTTTCTCCTGCTGGTCGGGCCTGACAACAGCGATGCGAAGAACGTGGCGCTGGGCGTCGCGGTTTTCCCGCCCGGCTCGGCACCGCCCGGCCACATCCACCCGGCCGAGGAAGAGGTCATCTACATCGTGTCCGGCAGCGGCGAGCTGGTGACCCCGGAGGGCACGGCGCACCTGGAGCCGGGCACCGCGGTGCACATCCCGCCCGGCCTGCATCACGCGACCGTCTCCCACGGCCCGGAGCCGCTCGAGCTGGTCTCCGTCTTCTCACCACCGGTGGTGCCGGGCTCATACGAGAAGCCCCAGCCATGAGCGGGGACACGCCAGGGACCCCGGAGCTCGAAGCCACGGCGCGGCAGGTGCGGCGTGAGACCGTCAAGGCGATAGCGCACGCCAAAGGCGGCCACCTGGGCGGGCCGCTGTCGGCCGCCGACATCCTGACCGCGCTGTACTTCCGGGCCCTGAACATCCGCCCCGATCAGCCGGACTGGCCGGAGCGCGACCGCTTCATCCTGTCCAAGGGCCACAGCTGCATCGCCCTGTATGTCGTCCTCGCGCTCCGCGGTTACTTCCCGCTGGCAGAGGTCAGCACCTTCGACGCCATCGACTCGCGGCTGCAGGGGCACCCCGACATGACCGCCCTGCCCGGGCTGGACGCCTCCAGCGGGTCGCTGGGGCTCGGCTTCGCCGCCGGCGTCGGCGTGGCGCTGGGCGCGAAGCTCGCCCACCGCAGCTTCACCACCTTCGTGATGGTGGGCGACGGGGAATGCAACGAGGGCATCATCTGGGAAGGCGCGCACATCGCGCACCGCTACGCGCTGGACAACCTGATCGTCATCGTCGACCAGAACCAGCTGCAGCAGTTCGGCTGGCGCGCGGACGGGACCGGCCAGCGCCGGCCGCCGTATGACGGCCAGGAACTCCGCGACCGCTGGGCCGCGTTCGGCTGGGCCGTCTCCGAGGTCGACGGCCACGATATGGCCGCGGTCGTGCGGGCGCTGCAGGACGCCAGGTCCGTCCGGGGCCGCCCGGCGGTGGTCATCGCGCACACCGTCAAGGGCAAGGGGGTGTCCTTCATGGAGGGCAACTTCCGCTGGCACAGCCGGGTCCCCACCGACCAGGAGCTGGCGACGGCGCTCGCTGAGCTGGCCGACGTTCCCCAGGCAGCGGAGGTGTGACATGACACTGGAACCCGGCAAGGCGCTGCGGGAGGTCTTCGGCGACACCATGGCGGAGCTGGCCGACCATGACCCGCGGATCCTGCTGCTCGACGGCGACGTCGGCAGCTCGACCGGGGCAGCCACCTTCGAGGCCGCGCACCCGGAGCGCTTCCTGCAGATGGGCATCGCCGAGCAGAACATGCTCGGCGCCGCCGCCGGCCTGGCCACCGTCGGCTTCATCCCGGTCGTCTCGGGGTTCGCCTGCTTCGTCGTCGGCCGGGCCTTCGACTCGATCCGCGTGCTGATCGCCCAGCCCCGGCTGAACGTGAAGATCGCCGGAGGCTATGCGGGCCTGCTGACCGGGATGACGGGCAAGACGCACCAGATCTTCAACGATGTGGCCATCATGCGGACGCTGCCGAACGTCTGCGTGCTCGCGCCGGCCGACGAGGTCGAGGCTGACCAGGCCATCCGCGCGATGATCGCCGCGGACGGGCCGTTCTACCTCCAGCTCACCCGCGAGGCGTCACCGGTGCTGTTCCCCGCCGGCTACCGGTTCGAGCTCGGCCGGGCGGTCACGCTCCGGGACGGCTCCGATGTCACGCTGGTCAGCACCGGCGTGCAGACCGTCCGGGTGTACGAGGCGGCCGAGATCCTGGGCGGCCGCGGTGTGGCGGCGACGGTGCTGCACGTGCCGACCATCAAGCCCATCGACGAGGCGGCCATCGCCGCCGCGGCCGCGGCCAGCGGCCGGGTCGTGGTGGCCGAGGAGCAGTCAGTCCTCGGCGGTCTCGGCGGGGCGGTCGCCGAGGTGCTGTCGGCCCGCTATCCGGTGCCGGTCAAGCGGCTCGGCATCCAGGACGTCTACGGGGAGAGCGGCCCGAACGAGGCCCTGCTTGACAAGTACCGGCTGTCGGCGCGCGCGGTCGCGGAAGACGTCGAGGCGTGGCTCCGGAGCAGCCCGCCCGAGCGGCAGCTCACCCACCTGGAAGGGGCTGGCAGGCGATGAGACGAACGCGGCACTACATCGGCGGCAAGCAGACCTCGGGAAGCTCGGGCCGGGCCGGCCCGGTCTACGACCCGGCGACCGGCGAGCAGGCAGGTGAGGTCGACTACGCATCGGCTGCGGACGTGGACGCGGCCGTGGCCAGCGCGGCCGCTGCGTTCGGCGAGTGGCGCGAGGTGCCGCTGTCGCGGCGCAGCGAGATCCTCTTCGCGATGCGGGACCTGGTCCGCGGCCACATCCGCGAGCTCTCCGAGATCATCACCGCCGAGAACGGCAAGGTGCTCGGCGACGCCGAGGGCGAGGTCCTGCGCGGCCTGGAGAACCTGGAGTTCGCCTGCGGCATCCCCAGCCAGCTGAAGGGTGAGCGCTCGGACAAGGTCTCCCATGGCATCGACGTGCACTCCGCCCGGTACCCGCTCGGGGTCGTCGCCGGCATCACGCCGTTCAACTTCCCGGCCATGGTCCCGCTGTGGATGTTCGCCAACGCGATCGCCTGCGGGAACTGCTTCGTGCTCAAGCCGTCGGAGAAGACCCCGTCCGCCTCCATGCTGCTCGCCGGCCTGTGGCAGCAGGCCGGCCTGCCCGACGGGGTCTTCAATGTCGTCCACGGTGACCGGGAGGCCGTCGGCCGGCTGCTGGCCCACCCGCAGGTGGCCGCCATCTCGTTCGTCGGATCCACCCCGGTGGCGCGGCACATCTACGCCACCGCGGCCGCCTGCGGCAAGCGGGTGCAGGCCCTGGGCGGGGCCAAGAACCACATGATCGTGCTGCCCGACGCCGACATCGACATGGCCGCGGATGCCGCGGTGTCGGCCGGCTACGGCTCGTCCGGGGAACGCTGCATGGCGGTCTCGGTTGTGACCCCCGTCGGGGACGTGGCCGGGCCGCTGGTCGACGCGATAGCCGCACGGATCGGCAAGGTGAAGGTCGGCCCCGGCACCGACCCGCACGCCGAGATGGGCCCGCTGGTGACGCGGGAGCACCGCGACCGGGTGGCCGCGTACCTGGACAGCGCGGCGGCCGACGGCGCGGTCGTGGTCGCGGACGGCCGTGACCTGGCCGCGCCGGAGGGAGGCTTCTTCCTCGGCCCCTGCCTGGTCGACCATGTGCGGCCGGACATGAAGATCTACTCCGATGAGGTGTTCGGGCCGGTGCTGTCGGTGGTGCGGGCCGCCAGCTTCGGCGACGCGATCCGGCTGGTCAACGAGAACCGCTACGGCAACGGCGTGGCCATCTTCACCAGGGACGGCGGAGCGGCCCGGCGCTTCGAGGACGCGGTCGACGTCGGGATGGTCGGCATCAACGTGCCGATCCCGGTCCCGGTGGCGTTCTACTCGTTCGGCGGGTGGAAGGACTCGCTGTTCGGCGACCTGCACATGTACGGCCCGGACGGCATCCGGTTCTACACCCACGGCAAGGTGGTGACCACCCGCTGGCCCGATCCGTCGACCAGCACCGTGGACCTCGGCTTCCCGCGGACGAGATAACGCCGGTGATGCGGGGTGACCACCATCGTCCTGCTCGGCACGCTCGACACCAAGGGCGCCGAATATGACTACCTGCGCGAGCGCGTGCTCCAGGCGGGCGCCGAGGCGATCCTGATCGACGTGGGCACCGGCGGCCCGCCCGCCGTCCCGGCCGACATCACCGCCGCGCAGGTGGCCGACGCGGCCGGGTGCCGGCTCGCTGACCTGGCCGGCCGCGGCGAGGCGGTCGCGGCGATGGGCCGGGGCGCCG
>JASHPR010000539.1 GCA_030038015.1 Streptosporangiaceae bacterium | reverse complement strand
GGCCGGCGTGGTGCCCGGCGCGGTCCTGGCGGCCGGCGTGCGGACGGCCTGCCCGGTGCTGCTGCACGCGGCCGGCGACGCCCAGCGCGATGCGGCCGCGAGGCGGCCGATGGAGGCGGACACGGTCTTCGACCTCGCCTCGCTGACCAAGGTCGTCGCCACGCTGCCCGCCGTTCTGTGCCTGGCCGGCCGGGGCGAGATCGGGCTGGACCAGCCGGTGGGCCGTTACCTGCCCGCGTTCGCGGGGCCGGGCAAACACGAGGTGACCGTGCGGCACCTGCTGCTGCATACGGCGGGCCTGCCCGGCCAGCGCGGGTACCACGAGCACCTTCGGGACCGCGCCGCGATCCTCGCGGCCGCGCTGGCCGAGCCGCTGGTCGCAAGGGCAGGCACGGTGCTCTGCTACTCGGACGTCGGCTTCATCGTGCTCGGCGAGCTGGCGGCGGCCGTTGCGGGCTGCGGGCTGGACCGGCTCGCCCAGGAGCTGGTGTGCGCCCCGCTCGGCATGGCGGCGACCAGGTACCTGCCGCCCGCCGGCTGGGCCGGCCGGGTGGCCGCCACCGAGATCGTCGCCGGCGCGGCCAAGGTCGGGGTGGTGCACGACGAGAACGCGGAGGCGATGGGCGGTGTCGCCGGCCACGCGGGGCTGTTCGGCACCGCGGGCGACCTGGCCCGGTACGCCGCCGCGTGGGTGGGGAACGACGCCCCGGCCTGCGGCCTGCGGGACGAGGCGCTGCGCTGCCAGACCGACGGTCTCGGCGGGCGGCGCGGCCTCGGCTGGGGACTGCGCGGCGATACCTACGACAACATGGGCGATGGCTGGCCGGCTTCCGGGGCCGGGCACACCGGGTTCACCGGCACCAGCCTTTCCCTCGATCCGGTGAGCGGGCTGTGGGCGGTGCTGCTGACCAACGCGGTGCACTTCGGGCGCGGGCCCGGGGGTTCGGTCGTCAGCCTGCGCAAGCAGGTGCACGCGGCCGTCGCCGCCGAGCTGCTCGCCCGGCGCGGCTAGCAGTCTGCCTGGCCGTCCAGGGCTGTCTCCGCCGCCACGTCGACGAGTGGCACCGGGTCGAGCCCGATCTTCTCCGCGATCCTGGACAGCAGCACATCCTGGGCGGCGAGGTGGCCCTGGACGTGCGCCACCTCGTGCAAGGTCGCGCTCGCGTCGTGGAATGTCGCCTCCGCGCGCTTGTCCGCGGCAGCGGCCTGCACGTTCTGCCCGACCATGATGACCGACAGCAGCACGAGCTGCAGGAAGGTCTGGGCCACCCAGGTGACGATCGCCGACGGGCCGTTGCGAACCGCGTCCGGCAGGCTGATCAGGTCGAACAGCGCGAACACGTAGGCACACCACATGCTGCCCACCGCCCTGGTCACCACGATCGCCACATTCGTGTTGAACCGGTTTATCGCGGTTCCCCTGGGCAGCAGGTCGAGAACCTTGACCGGGCGGTCGGCGTGGCGTGAGGCGATGCGCGGATGACGAATGTACTGGTAGATCGCCATGACCTGGGACCTTTCGTCGGATGGCAGGACGCCGCTGCTGACCGGAGGAAACGCCCTCAGGTTAATCTCGGGCAGCCAGCCGTTCTGGCAATGGCCGCTCAGGCAATGGCCGCTCAGGCAATGATGTCGATGACGCCGCTGGCCATCGCGTAGCGCCCGCCGACGATCATCTGGCTGTGCAGCAACGGTTCCCGCTTCAGCTGCCGCACGGTCAGCCGGATCTGGGCCCTGACCATGTTGTCGACCAGGTCGCCCGGCAGCGGCTTCGCGACGTAGTAAGCCGGCCTGAGCGCGTCCACCACGGCCTGGATGTGCCCGGGCGCGCGCCCGCCGCTCTCGATGACCTTGATGGCTTCCTTCACCGCGCCGCACCCCTGGTGGCCGAGGACGAACATGAGCCGTGCCGAGGCGAAGAATTCCGGTCCGAACTCGATGCTTCCCAGGACTACCCGGTTGTCCAGGGTCTGCGCGCCGGTCCTGATCACGAGGATCTCGCCGAGCCCGCAGTCGAAGACGATCTCCGGCGGGACCCGCGAGTCGATGCAGGAGATGACGGTTGCGAACGGCTTCTGGTGGTCGGCCAGGAACCGGCGCCACGCCACGGACTGCCGCGGGTGCCTGGCCCTGCCGAGAACCCAGCGGCGGTTGCCGGCCATCAGGACCCGCAGCCCGGCGTCCGGGCTGATCGGCCCGGACGGCCGGGGGAGGCCGTCCGGGCTCGCGGCCAGCGCATCGGTGACCCCGGCACCCGCCAGGCCGGTGGCCAGCAGCCCGGCACCGCCGGCCATCCCCACGAAACGCCTGCGCGAAAAGTACTCCTTCATTGGCCCCGCCCCCGCCGCCATAGCCTCGTTAAGCGCGCCCCGCCGATTGCCAAGGCTGCTTTAGTAATCAATCAGTAGCTGTGCAGTCACGAGAAGTTATCACTCCTGGTGAGGAGGGCGGGGGGCGTTCTGGGCGGCGGGCGGGGCGTTCCCTTGCTCTGCGGGCGGGTGGTGTTCCTGGCTGCGGGCACGGGCGTTCCCGGGCCGTCGGCGGGCGCGGGCCGTATGGCACAGGCATCCGGCTTTGCGGCGCGCGGCGCAGGATGTCCGGGATGGCGGGCGGGGGGCTTTTCGGCTTTGCGCCCGCTTGCCGTCGTACAGTGACGGCATGCCCCCGACAGTGCGTCGCGCCGCAGCTGAGGAGCCGGCCGTGCACACTCCGCAGACGCTGCTCGCGCACGTGCGCGCGCTCACCCCGAACCTGGCGCCGGCCGAGCAGCGGGTCGCTGCCGCGGTGGTGAGCGACCCGGCTGGCGTCTCGGCCAAGACCATTTCCGAGCTAGCCGAGGCGTGCCGGACGTCGGGAACCACGGTGATCAGGTTCTGCCGCGCGATGGGCTTTCCCGGCTACCCGGAGCTCAGGCTCGCGCTGGCGGCCGCCGCGCAGGCCGGCCGGGAGACCGGATGGGAGGATATCGGCAGCGACATCGGCCCGCACGACACCCTGGACGAGGTGATCAAGAAGATCGCCCACGCCGACGCGCGGGCGGTGGAGGAGACCGGCGCCCAGCTCGACCAGGACACGCTGGGCAAGGTCGTGGATGCCGTCGTCCGGGCCCGGCGCATCGACATCTACGGCGTCGGCGCGAGCGCGTTCGTAGCCCTGGACCTGCAGCAGAAGCTGCACCGGATCGAGCGGATCGTCTACGCCTGGCCGGACCCGCACAGCGCGGTCACCTCGGCGGCGCTGCTGAAGCGCGGCGACGTGGCCATCGGGATCTCGCACACCGGGATGACCGCCGACACCGTCGGCAGCCTCGCCGAGGCCCGCGCGAACCAGGCGACCACCGTGGCGATCACGAACTTCCCCGGCTCGCCGATCGCGAGCGTGGCCGATTACGTGCTCACCACGGCGGCGCGCGAGACGACGTTCCGGTCTGGCGCGATGGCCAGCAGGATCGCTGCGCTCACGGTCGTGGACTGCCTGTTCGTCGCGGTCGCCCAGCGTAACTACAAGCAGACGCTGCGGGCGCTGGAGCGCACCTACGCCGCGGTGAAGGCCAGGCGCTGACGGCGCCCGCCCGCCAGGCGCACCCGCCCGTCCCGGGCCCCGCGCGTCGCCATGGGGGGAGCCGCGCTCGTCCGGCGTCCGGCTTGGCGCCGGCGCGTGGCTCACCGTTCAGGATGATCAATGGGATAAGCGGTGCTTTGCGTGAGCCGGAGGCTGCTGGGGCTTAAGGGAATAAAGATACGGTTCAGGGCGGCTAATGTCGGAGGCTGAACGTCTCCGAGGAGCCCCTGCCATGGCATTCCCCAGTGACCTGGACATCGCCAGGAACGCGAAACTTCTGCCGGCTGGCGAGATCGCCAGCGCGATAGGCGTGGGCATGCACCTGCTGGAGCCGTACGGCGAGCAGGTCGTGAAGATCAAGCTGTCCGCGATCGGGGAGCTCGCCGGCGCCCCGAAGGCCAAGTACGTGGTGGTGACGGCGGTCACCCCGACGCCGCTCGGCGAGGGCAAGACCACCACGACCGTGGGGCTGGGGCAGGCGTTCAAGCACATCGGCAAGCGGGCGACGATCGCGATCCGGCAGCCGTCGATGGGCCCCACGTTCGGGATCAAGGGCGGCGCGGCCGGCGGCG
>JASHPR010000538.1 GCA_030038015.1 Streptosporangiaceae bacterium | reverse complement strand
ACGCCACGGCTGTAAGCAGCGAATATTCGGCGATATGTGCGCATTGCAACCAATTAGTTACAGTTTGCCAGGTTGCATTCTGTTACCCTCACTGCTGCCGACGGACATGCCGCCCTTCGGCGATCGTCCCGGAACTGGGGGCGGCGACCGCCAGGGCGAATAATAAAATAGGCTCTTGCGCGAATTTTGTGATGGGTGACGGTAGGTGAGCGGCGAGGCTGGACCGCTGCCTGCTTCGGGCGGTAGCGGCTGGCGGGTGCCGGGTGCCGTGGTGTGACGATCTGGTGCACGTGCGGCGTGTCGGGGTGATATGGCAACGAGGCTCCGGTAGGACGCGGGGGTCTGCCAAGATCTCTCGCGCCTGGGAGCCTCGTTGCCGCCTCAGTCTGCCATGCCGTCCGCGGGGGCGGCGACCGCCCCCGGCCGTGTCCTGGAGGTTTCCGGGCAGGGCGAGGAACTGCTGTTCATGTTGTTCCCGCACCTTGCCGGGCTGCGGGTGGAGCGGGTCGAGGACGCCGGGGAGGCGGTGCTGATCTGGGCGTGCTGCCGGGCGGCGCAGGCGCGGTGCCCGGCGTGCGGGTCGGTGTCCGCGCGGGTGCATGGCGGGTATGCGCGGGTGGTGGCTGATGGCGCGGTCGGCGGCCGGCCGGTAGTGATCATCTTGGCGGTGCGCCGGTTCCGCTGCCCGGATCCCTCCTGCGCGAAGGTCACCTTCGCCGAGCAGGCCGAGGGCCTGACCGTCCGGTACCGGCGGCGCAGCGTGCCGCTGCTGGGCATGCTGGCCGGCTTCGGGCTGGAGCTGGCCGGGCGGGCCGCCGCCCGGCTGGCCGGCGTCCTGGGCGTGCCGGTGCATTCCTCCACCGTGCTGCGGCTGGTCATGGCGTTGCCGGACCCGCCGGCCGCCGCCGCGCCGGCGGTCACCGGGGTGGATGATTTCGCGCTGCGCAAAGGGCACGTGTACGGCACGGTGGTGGCCGACGCGGAATCGGGGGACGTGATCGACCTGCTGCCGGACCGCGAGGCGGGCACGCTGGAGGCGTGGCTGACGGCCCATCCCGGCGCGGAGGTCATCTGCCGGGACCGGGCCGGCGCCTACGCTGAGGGCGCCGCCGCCGGTGCCCCGGCCGCGGTCCAGGTCGCTGACCGCTGGCACCTGTGGCACAACCTGGGCGAATACGCCGAGAAGGCGGCCGCCGCGCACCGCCGCTGCCTCACCGGTGCTCCTGATGGCCCGGCCGCCGCAGGCCAGGACGCGCCACCCGGCCAGCTCCCGGACGCCGGCTCGGCCGCGGCGCCTCCGCCCAGGCCGGACGGGCTGCTCGACGTGTGCGGCCGCGAGCGGGTCCTGGTATCGCGCACCCGCGAGCGCCATGCCGCGGTGCACGGACTGCTGCAGGCCGGGCACTGCCAGCGGGAGGCCGCCGAGATCTTGGGCCTGAGCCCCGGGACCGTGAGCCGGTTCGCCCGCGAGCGTGATGCCGCCGGGCTGCTGGTCAGGGCCACCAGCCGGGAAGGCAAGCTGGACCCGTTCAAACCCTGGATCGACCGCCGCTGGAACCAGGGCCTGACCAGCGCTCCTGCCCTGCACGCCGAGATGGCCGCCACCTTGGGCTGGACCGGGAGCCTACGCGCCGTCCAGCGCTACGTCCGGCAGTTCCGCGCCGCCGACGGGCGGACCAGGGCAGGCAAGACCACCCAGCCAGCCCCGGCAGCCTCGCCGGTCCCCAAGACCCGCCAGATCGCCCGCTGGCTACTGTCCCGCCCCGGCAACCTCGACGCTAATGACCAGGCCAGGCTCGCCGCCATCACCGCTGCCTGCCCCCACCTGGACGCCCTGGCCGGGCACATCCGGGCCTTCGCCGAGATGATGACCCGCCGCCAGGGCCTGCTCGCACTCGAAGACTGGC
Organism: Streptosporangiaceae bacterium; assembly: GCA_030038015.1. GTDB lineage: Bacteria > Actinomycetota > Actinomycetes > Streptosporangiales > Streptosporangiaceae > JASHPR01. The sequence goes on along the minus strand of JASHPR010000538.1, from coordinate 920 downwards.
TAACCGCCGTCGAGACCGACGACCAGCCCCAGCTGCACTCCTTCGCCAACGGCATCCGCCGCGACCAGCAGGCCGTCACCGCCGGGCTGGCCCTGCCCTACAGCTCCGCCGCCATGGAAGGCAACGTCAACAAGATCAAAATGATCAAACGCCAGATGTACGGCCGCGCCGGCTTCGCCCTCCTCCGCAAACGCGTACTCCTTCACCCCGGGTAACCACGATCACAAAATTCGCGCAAGAGCCCGTTTCGTACCGGCATCTCAACGCCGCTGACAGAAGCATTCCGGCATGCTAGCGAACGTATCTACCGGCACCCGTAACGGTCGTTTCCCCTGCACGGAACGACCGGAAGCCTGGGCAAAAGGAAACGGCCTGCGGGGTGGTCTCCCTTCGCCGGCATTGCCCGGATCAGGTCATTGGGGTCGCCGTTCAGCCTCTGAGCTGTCCCCGGCCTCTCAGCCTTTCCTCGCGGCTCCGGGTCTCCCCGGTACTCCGTTCGGTCCAGCTCCCTCGATCACCTCGCAGACGATGTTCAAGCTGTACGGCGCCGGTGACGGGTGCCTAGGGTCGAAAGCCCCAGCCTGTACGGGCCAAACGTCGTGTTTCTCTCGAAGCCCGCGGCCTCGCGGGACGGCGGCATTCATGCTTCCAGGTCAGGTGGCAGGGCCATTCACTGGCGGTGGCCGGCGCCCAGCACGTCAACCCAGAAATCCCGGGACCGCGCCGGGTCGGTGACCACCAGGATGTGCGTGACCGCCACGTCGGGCCCGAGCGGGCCCAGCGGCTGCTGGTTCGCCATGATCCTCCCGTTTGCGGCCCGATGTCGCCGTGTCCCCTGGTCGTCACCGGGGCGCGGGCGCCCGGGCGGACAGTTTACCCATGTGGGGCCGGCTCGGCGGCATGACCGGAAGCCCGACGGC